>JACZKT010000519.1 GCA_014859905.1 Rubrivivax sp. | reverse complement strand
GCTGGCGGCGGCGGCCATCGTCTTCGTCGCCCGCACCTTGCGCACCGCGGCGCTGAAGTAGCCCGCGCCGGCGCGGCGCCGGCCGCGGCGGTCAGGGCGCGCTGCACCTCGCTCTGCCAGGGCAGGGCACGCACGGCCTCTTTGAGGTGACGCGCCGACTGCTGCGCGGTCAGCACCGCCCCTGTTCGCCGACCAGCCGCAGCTTGGTGATGACCGACATCGAGGCCATGCCGATGGACTACAACACGCTCATCGGCGACATGGGCGCGGCGCCGCTGCAGTGAGGGCCGGGGCGCGGCGCGCGGTGTAGGCCCTACACCTTCTTCGCCGGGCAGCTGCTGAAGCCGAGCACGGTGTACAGCGGGCAGAAGCCGAAGGCGGCGGTGGCCAGAGGCACGACGCCGATCCAGCCCCAGACGCCGATGGTGCCGGTGAGCGTGAGCGCAATCAGCACGAGGCCGAGGACGATGCGCAGGATGCGGTCGATGCCGCCGACGTTGGTCTTCATCAGGGTCTCCGGAGAGCAGGCAGTGAGATGGCCGCTGTCGGCAGTGTGCGGGCAGGGCGCCTGGGGTTCGATGATCTGGGTCACATCGCGCGTCGGACATCCTTCGGCCCCTGGCAGACGAGGCACAGGGGGCTCGCCGTCACGAGTCGGAAGCCATCCATGGCGTCAACGAGGGGGTGGTACGGCATTCGAGCCGATCCAGCCAAGTGAGCGCATGCTCCCGTGAACTGCCGCACATCTCGGGGGCGGGCTGCAGCGAACGGCAGACCGCGGGGCGTTCGGGCCGGCCGAAGATCCGGCAGCGTTCATCGGCGTCGAGCTGCACGCAGCGCAGACCGGCAGGCTTGCCCTGCGGCATGCCGGGGATGGGCGAGGTGATCGACGGTGCCGTGCAGCACGCGCCACAGTTGGGGCGGCAGTTCATGGGGGTGATGCTATCTGCGCCATCGACGGCCGCAATCGCACAAGTGGCGCAACGAAGCGATAATGACAATCATTCTCATTGGAGGCGGACATGGGCAAATCAGCAAGTTTCGGCGTCATGCACCTGGGCATCGCTTTCGGCGTGAGTTATGCGCTCACGGGCAGCGTCGCCATCGCGGGAGCGATCACCTTGGTCGAGCCCATCGTCAACACGGTGGCCCACTATTTCTTCGACCGCTGGTGGGAAGGGCGGGCGCGGCCCCTGCCCGCGGCGGCTGCTTCGTAGAATCGCTGCTTCCATGCTGCACCCCCAGGCTTTCGACGTCATCGTGATTGGTGGTGGCCATGCCGGCACCGAAGCGGCGCTGGCCGCGGCGCGCATGGGTTGCGCCACGCTGCTGCTGACGCACAACATCGAAACCTTGGGGCAGATGAGCTGCAACCCGTCGATCGGCGGCATCGGCAAGGGGCATCTGGTCAAGGAGATCGATGCCCTGGGCGGCGCCATGGCCGAGGCCGCCGACGAAGCCGGGATCCAGTTCCGCATCCTCAACGGCAGCAAGGGCCCTGCCGTGCGCGCCACGCGGGTGCAAGCCGACCGCGTGCTGTACCGCGCGGCGATCCGCCGGCGCCTGGAGAACCAGCCGCAGCTGTGGCTGTTCCAGCAGGCGGTGGACGATCTCATGCTGGAAGGGGACCGCGTCGTCGGTGCCGTCACGCAGGCCGGGGTGCGCTTCCGCGGCCGCGCAGTGGTGCTGACGGCGGGCACCTTCCTCGACGGCCGCATCCATGTGGGCCTGCAGAACTACAGCGCCGGCCGCGCCGGCGACCCGCCGGCACTGAGTCTGTCGGCGCGGCTGAAGGAACTGAAGCTGCCGCAGGGGCGGCTCAAGACCGGCACGCCGCCGCGCATCGACGGGCGTTCGATCGACTTCAGCCGGCTCGAAGAGCAGCCGGGCGACCTGGACCCGGTGCCGGTGTTCAGCTTCCTGGGCCACCCCGGGCAGCACCCGCGGCAGGTGCCGTGCTGGATCACGCACACCAACGAGCGCACGCACGACATCATCCGCAGCGGTTTCGACCGCAGCCCGATGTTCACCGGGGTCATCGGTGGCGTGGGGCCGCGCTATTGCCCGAGCATCGAGGACAAGGTCAACCGCTTCGCCGACAAGACCAGCCACCAGATCTTCCTGGAGCCCGAAGGACTGACGACGCACGAGTTCTACCCGAATGGCATCTCGACCTCGCTGCCCTTCGACATCCAGATCGCCGCGGTGCAGTCGATGCGCGGGCTCGAGCGGGCGCACATCCTGCGGCCGGGCTACGCCATCGAGTACGACTACTTCGACCCGCGCGAACTGCGACAGAGCTTCGAGACACGCGCCATCGGTGGGCTTTTCTTCGCCGGCCAGATCAACGGCACCACCGGCTATGAAGAGGCCGCCGCCCAGGGCCTGTACGCCGGCACCAATGCCGCGCTGCAGGTGCAGGGCAGGGAGCCGTGGTTGCCGCGGCGCGACCAGGCCTATCTGGGCGTGCTGGTCGACGACCTCGTCACCAAGGGCGTGACCGAGCCCTACCGCATGTTCACCAGCCGCGCCGAGTACCGCCTGCAACTGCGCGAAGACAACGCCGACCTGCGCCTGACCGAGATCGGCCGCGAACTGGGGCTGGTGGGCGACGTGCGTTGGGCGGCCTTCGAAACAAAGCGCGAACGCCTGGTGCGCGAACTGGAGCGCCTGCGCTCGACCTGGGTGCGACCGGCCACCGTGCCGGCTGCCGATGCCGAGCGTCTGCTGGGCAAGGCGCTGGAACACGAATACAGCCTGGCCGACCTGCTGCGGCGTCCGGGCGTCGGCTTCGACGCGCTGGGCGAACTGGCGCGCATCGCGGCGCACCGCGGCGCTGTTTCACGTGAAACGCTGCGTGCCGAGTACGGCGAGCGCGAAGCCGATGCGGTGATCGAGCAGGCCGAGATCGCCGTCAAGTACGCCGGCTACATCGACAAGCAGAACGACGAGGTCGATCGCGCGTCGGCGCTGGAAAACCTGGCGCTGCCGGCCGACCTGGACTACGGCGCGGTGACGGCGCTGTCGTTCGAAGTGCGGCAGACCCTGGCGCGCCATCGGCCGGCCACGCTGGGGCAGGCCTCGCGGATCTCGGGCGTCACCCCGGCGGCGATGTCGCTGCTGCTCGTGCACCTGAAGAAACGGCGCCTTGCCGGACTGGTGCAAGGCGAGGCGGCTTGAAGAGCCGACCGGGTGCCGAGCGAACTCCAGCCGATCATCGCCGCACTGGGCCTGGCGCCGAGCGAGGCGCAGGCGTCCGCGCTGTCGCGCTACCTCGACCTGCTGCAACGCTGGAACGCCACCTACAACCTCACTGCCGTGCGCGACCGCGCGGGCATGCTGACGCAGCACCTGGCCGACTGCCTGGCGGTGATCCCGCCGCTTCAGCGCCATGCCGGGCAGGGCCGCTTGCTCGACGTCGGCAGCGGCGGGGGTCTGCCGGGCGTCGTGATCGCAACGATGCTGCCGGGCTGGGACGTGACCTGCGTCGACGCCGTTGCCAAGAAGACGGCCTTCGTGCGCCAGGTGGCTGGAGCGCTGGCGCTGCCGAACCTGCATGCCGTGCATGCGCGCATCGAGGACCTGAAGGCACCGTCGTTCGATGTGATCACCTCGCGTGCCTTTGCCACGCTCGCCGACTTCACCGCGCTCACGCGCCGCCATCTGGCGCCCAGTGGCGTCTGGGTCGCCATGAAGGGTCGAACGCCGGTCGACGAAATGGCCGCGCTGCCGGACGGCATCGACGTGTTCCACGTGGAACCTCTCCAGGTGCCCGGACTGGACGCCCAGCGTTGCCTGGTCTGGATGCAAACCCGAAAGCCCGCATGAAGCTGTTGCCGACTCTGCTGTCCCCGCTCGTCTTCGTCGCAGCGTCCCTGGCCGCCGCGCAGCCCGCCCCACTGAGCGCGCTGCCGTCGCTCGACATGCCCGGCTACATGGGCACCTGGTACCAGGTCGCGTGGTTCCCAAACCGCTTCCAGAAGCAGTGCGTTTCGGACACCGTCGCCAGCTACCGCCGGATGCCGGAAGGTGTGGAAGTCATCAACCGCTGCCGCAACGCCGAAGGCCGCATCGACAGCGTCACCGGGCTGGCTCGCCCCGCGGGGTCGGAGATCCGCGGTGATACGCTGCAACCGGCGCAGCTGGAGGTGAGCTTCCTGCCGCGTCTGTTGCGCTGGCTGCCGATCTGGGGCTCCTACTGGGTCATCCAGCTTGCCGAAGACGGCCGCTATGCCGTGGTCAGCGAGCCCAAGCGGAAGTATCTCTGGGTCTTGTCACGCGCTCCCAGCCTGGCACCGGCCGACGAATCTGCGATACGCTCCCGGCTGGCCCAGCAAGGCTTCGACCTCGCACGCTGGCAGACCCACACGCACACGACCCCGGCCGAAGCCCCGCGCTGAAGCCGGCCCCGGAGTCCATCCATGCTCGGCATTGCCGACTACGGCGCCTTCTGCGCTGCCATCCTGTTGTTCCTGGCGCTGCCGGGCCCGGGCACCTTCGCGCTGCTCACCTCCACCGGCAAAGGCGGTTTTCGCGCCGGTGCCGCGGCCACGCTGGGGGTGATCGTCGGCGACCAGGTGCTGCTGTGGCTGGCGGTGGCCGGGGTCGCCGCGCTGCTGGCGGCGCAACCCTTGCTCTTCCAGGCCGTGCAGTACCTCGGCGCCGCCTACCTGGCCTGGATCGGTCTCAAGCTGCTGTTCGCCCGGCCGGGCAGCAACGCCAGCCCGGTTCGCATCGAGCCGCGACGCTACGCTCGCCAGGCCTTCCTGATCACCTTGCTCAACCCCAAGGCGATCGTCTTCTACATGGCCTTTTTCCCGCTGTTCATAGACCCGGCCGCGCATCGTGGCGCCGTCACCTTTGCGGCCATGGCCGCCACCATCGCCGTCATCACCGCCGTGTACTGTCTGCTGCTGTGTGCCTTTGCCGATGTCGTGAGCGCCAAGGTCAAGGCCAACCGCCGGCTGGCGCGCGGGCTCGAAAGGCTGGCCGGCGTCTTCCTGGTGGCCTTCGGCATCCGCCTGGGCACGCAATGAGCGCCGCGAAGATCTTCTGCGTCGCCAACCAGAAGGGCGGCGTCGGCAAGACGACGACCACCGTCAACCTGGCGGCCGGGCTGGCGCAGGTCGGCCGGCGCGTGCTGCTGGTCGACCTGGACCCGCAAGGCAATGCCACCATGGGCTCGGGCATCGACAAGCGCGCGCTGGCGCTGAGCGTCTACGACGTGTTGCTGGAATCGGCCTCGGTGGCCGAGGCGCGGCAGCCCAGCCCCAAGGGGGGCTACGACGTGATCGGCGCCAACCGCGAACTGGCGGGCGCCGAGGTCGAACTGGTCGAGCTGGAGCGGCGCGAGAAGCGCCTGCGGGCGGCGTTGGCCACCGTGCGCGAGGACTACGACTTCGTGCTTATCGACTGCCCGCCCAGCCTGAGCATGCTCACGCTCAATGGCCTGTGCGCGGCGCATGGCGTGATCGTGCCCATGCAGTGCGAGTATTTCGCGCTCGAGGGCCTGTCGGACCTCGTCAACACCATCAAGCAGGTGCACGCCAACCTCAACTCCGAGCTGAAGATCATCGGCCTGCTGCGTGTCATGTTCGACCCGCGCATCACGCTGCAGCAGCAGGTCAGCGAACAGCTCAAGGCGCACTTCGGCGACAAGGTCTTCAACACCGTGATCCCGCGCAACGTGCGGCTGGCCGAAGCGCCCAGCTACGGCCAGCCCGGCGTCAACTTCGATCCCGCTTCCAAGGGCGCGCAGGCCTTCGTCGAGTTCGCGCGCGAGATGGCGCAGCGCCTTGGATGAGATGCTGCTGTCGCGCGTCGAAGACGCCGGCCTGAACGCCAGCGCGCCGCCGCAGCAGCGTTGGCTCGACGGCTGGCTGCTGCGCTACTCGCCCGGCAAGGCCAAGCGGGCGCGCTGCATCAACGCGCTGGCCGTGGGCCGGCTGCCGCTCGAAGACAAGCTGCGCCAGGCGCAGGCACTCTTCACCGAAGCCGGCTTGCCGGCGGTGGTGCGCATCACGCCCTTCACGCAGCCGCCGGGCCTGGAGGCCTGGCTCGCCGAACGCGGCTGGACGGTCCTCGACGACACCCGGGTCATGGTCTGCTCCCGCCTGCACCCGGGCGAACCGGCGGCGCTGCCGGCCGGCACCTGCTGGGCGCCGCTGGATGCCGCCGCCTATGCCCAGGCCGTCGGCGACTTGCGCGGCTCGCCGCCCGAGCAGCGGCTGGCTCACGCGCAGCGGCTGGCCGCTTCGCCGGTGCCCTACCGGGGTTATGCCATCCGGTGCGTCGACGACGGCGCCTTGCTGGCCTGCGGCCAGTTCGTGCGCGAGCATGAGCTCGTCGGCCTGTACGACGTCCACACTCACCCGCAAGCGCGCGGCAAGGGCCTGGCGACCGCGGTATGTAAGCGCTTGCTTGCGTCCGCAGCCAGTGAAGGTGCGGTAGTGGCCTATCTGCAGGTCGATGCAGCCAACGACGCCGCACGGCGCATCTACCAGCGCCTGGGTTTTGCCGACGGCTACGCCTACCATTACCGGCTGGCGCCCTGACGGGCGCGGACTGCGCCTACAGGCCGAGCCCTTCGTCGACCCCCAGGTGCACGTTCATCGCCTGCACCGCGGCGCCACTGGCGCCCTTGCCCAGGTTGTCCAGCCGTGCCATCAGCACGGCCTGCGTGTCGTTGGCAAAGACGAAGATATCGACACGGTTGCTGTCGTTGCACGCCTGCACGTCGAAGAAGCCGCTTTCCAGCGTGCCGGGGTCGCGCAGCGGCATGACGCGGATGAAGCGCTCGCCGGCATATCGCTCCGCCAGCGCGGCGTGCACCGCCTCGGGCGTGGTGCCCAGGGCGTCCAGATGCAGCGGCACCGACATCGCCAGCCCCTTGTAGAAGTTGGCCACCACGGGCACGAAGATCGGCCGCGTGCCCAGGCCCGCGTGCGCCATCATCTCGGGCACATGCTTGTGCGTGAGACTCAGCGCATAGGGCCGCGGTGAAGTGAGCGCCGGCATACCGCCTGTCTCGTACTGCTCGATCATCTTCTTGCCGCCGCCGGAATATCCGGTGATCGACGTTGCGCTGACCGCCTGCGCCGCCGGCACCAGTCCGGCGTCGACCAGCGGCCGCAGCAGCAGGATGAAGGCGCTGGCGTGGCAGCCCGGGTTGGCGATGCGTTTGCTGGCGCGGATCACGTCGCGCTGGCCCGGCGCCAGTTCCGGCAGGCCGAAAGCCCAGCCCGGCACCGTGCGGTGGGCGGTGCTGGCGTCGATGAGGCAGGTGTGGGGGTTCGTGACCAGGGCCGCGGCTTCGCGCGCCGCGGCGTCGGGCAGGCACAGGAAGGCCACGTCGGCGGCATTCAGCAGCCGGGCGCGTTCAGCCGTGTCCTTGCGACGCTCGGGTGCGATGAGCAGCACTTCGACATCGCGCCGCCCGGCCAGGTAGTCATGGATGCGCAGGCCGGTGGTGCCTTCCTGGCCATCGACGAAGACGGTGTATGACATGGAGCGCCTCTGCTGCGGTGCCTTGATCGAGTCGAAGAGGATAAGGGAATGTCCGCCCCGGCGGATGGCGCTATCGTTCGGGCGCGCGGCTCGGACACAATCGGCCCCTATGGTCACCAAGAAACCCAAGGGCCTGGGCCTCGGCCTCGAAGCCCTGCTCGGCCCCAAGGTCAGCGACGCGCCGCCGGCTCCCGCGGGGCTGCCGACCAGCCTGCCGCTGGACCGCCTGCGCCACGGCAAGTACCAGCCGCGCACGCGCATGGACGAAGGTTCGCTGTACGAGCTGGCCGCCAGCATCAGGAGCCAGGGCGTGATGCAGCCGATCCTGGTGCGGCCGGTGGCGGGCGGCTACGAGATCATTGCCGGCGAGCGCCGTTTCCGTGCCGCGCGACTGGCCGGGCTGGACGAGGTGCCGGTGCTCGTGAAGGCCGTCGCCGACGAAGCGGCGGCGGTGATGGCGCTGATCGAAAACATCCAGCGCGAAGACCTCAACCCGCTGGAAGAAGCGCAGGGCCTGCAGCGGCTGGTGACCGAGTTCCAGCTCACGCACGAACAGGCGGCGCAGGCGGTGGGCCGCTCGCGCAGTGCGGCGAGCAACCTGCTGCGACTGCTCAACCTGGCCGAGCCCGTGCAGCAGATGCTGATGGCCGGCGACCTGGACATGGGCCACGCGCGCGCCTTGCTGGCGCTGGGCGCGGCCGAGCAGGTGATGGTGGCGCACGAGGTCGTGGCGCGCAAACTCAGCGTGCGCGACACCGAAAAGCACGTCGCGCGGCAGTCGGCGCCGCCGCGCGCCGCGGCCGCGGCCAAGCTGGCCAAGCCCAGGGACATTGCGCGCCTGGAAGAACGCCTGGCGGACCGGCTCACTGCGCCGGTGGAGATCCGCGTCAAGCGTCGCACGCGGCGCGGCGAGCAGGGCGAGATCGCGATCGCCTTCGATACGCTGGAAGAGCTCAACGGCCTGCTCGAGCGGCTGGGCATCGCCGGCGCCTGAAGCGCCGGCATCGCGCCGCTGATGCCGGCCGACCGCCGCGCTCTCGTCACCGGCGCCTTGTTCGCGCTCGCCGCCGGCCTGTTGTGGGGCCTGGTGTTCGTGGTGCCGACGCTGTTGCCGGCCTACCCGGCAGCGCTGCTGTCCTTCGGCCGCTACCTGGCGTTCGGCCTCATCGCGCTGCCGCTGGCGTGGTGGGGCCGGCACCGGCTGGCCGCGTTGACGCGCGCCGACTGGATCGAGGCCTGCAAGCTTTCGGCGGTGGGCAACCTGCTGTACTACCTGTTCCTGGCCGCCGCGATCCAGC
>JACZKT010000052.1 GCA_014859905.1 Rubrivivax sp. | reverse complement strand
AGCGCAAAGCGGTAAAGATCTTCGATCTTGGTAAGTGGTTTCCTGATATTCTTTCATCTATCACTGCACGACCAAGAAAATCATGATTGATGGGCGAAAACGGCTGATCGACCTTGCCGCGCTGCGAAGGTAGGGCTAGAGTGCACCCACGGGAGGGTAAGGGAGTATCTGATGATTGGTTCAAAGTGTTCAGCGACTACGTGCATTCGGACGCTTTCGGTAGTTGCCGTTGCATGTCTGGCCGTCGCATGTGGCGGCTCGGATCCACAGCCGTCACAGACCGTAATCCGTGCAGTCGAGTTTCCGCAGTGCGAGCCAAGCCCCGTAACGATGGCACAACTCGACTCGCAGCTTGCCAGTGCTGGCGTTGAAGTGCGCTCGACATCGTGCGCATGGGACGGACTCGGCGTCGTGAGCGACTGCGCCGCTCCCGTTGTGCTCCTGCGCGTAGTGGAGGTCCCACAAGATCAGGTGGCGCTGGCGTCGACCCTCGGGTACCGACCCAGAAGCGAGTTCCCGGTCGTTCTACCGTTCGACTGCCCGGCTCCGTGAGCTGAGGCCCCGACTCCTATCCGTCCGCGCACCCGCGGACAACCTGTATTGCCCAGCCCGACCGAAGCGCGTCGCGTAAGGGTTCGCCTGCGCGCCTTGTAGGTGCGTTCTTCACCAAGGGAGATCTTATGTTCTTCGCACGTTTCCTCGCCCCGCTCATGATCGCCAGCGCATCACTTCATGCGGCTGCTGCGGTCGAGTCGGAACGCCAAGACAACGTCCTCGTGGAGGGTTCTTATATCGTCACTTTCAAGCCGAGCACGGCGGCCGCGAGATCGCCGATCATGCCTGCACTGCCCCGGGAACAATTGCGTACACGGGCGCCCGCGCCCTTTGGTGAACACACCACTGGGCAGAGCAAGGACGGGTTGGCGATTGATCTCGACATTCGCGGTCAAGTCGCGTCCATCTTCGATGCGATCAACGCCGCCCATCTGAGGATCGACGCCGCAGAGGCGGAACGCCTCCGAAAGGATCCTCGCGTTCTGCGCGTTGAACAAAACATGTGGGGCAGGACTTCGCAGACGGTGCAGGTGGCTCCCGGCTGGGCTCTCGATCGACTCGATCAGCCTCTTCCGCCGCTCAACAATCAGTACATCTACAACGCCAACGGCGACGGGCAGACCATCTACATCCTTGACAGCGGTCTGGACCTCGGCAACGCCGCAGTTGCGGCGGAATTCGGCGGTCGCGCAACGGTGTTCTGGGACGTGAACGGGTTGGGCGGACTGGACTGCCTCGGCCACGGCACTCAGGTCGCAAGCGCAGCCGCAGGTACAACGCGCGGGCTCGCGAAGGGCGCAACGTTAATCATCGCCAAGATCACCACGGACTGCACCGGCAACTCGAACACGGCAACCTGGACGCTCGCATTCAACTGGCTTGCTGCGAACGCGCCTCGCGGGACGATCGCGAACCTCAGCTCGGAGCTACGGTACGTCAACGGTGCGTGCGCGCCTGCAGCTGTCGTCCAGGGGGTCGAAGACGCGATTCGCGCTGCGCACAACGCTGGAATTATCGTCGTGGTGTCGGCCGGCAATGATGGGTGCGACACGGCGAACTTCACGCCCGCGCGCATCCCGGAAGCATTCGTCGTCGGAGCGACCGACTTCAGTCGCTTCGCGTTCCAGCAAGATGCCAGAACCACATTCTCGCGCTTCGGGACGAACATCTCAGCGTTCGCACCGGGTCAGCAAGTACCGACAATCACGTTCAACGGCCAGGCGGCCAACAGTGACGGGACGTCGTTCTCTGCGCCATTCATGTCCGGCATGTTCGCTGTAGGCTGTCAAGTTGTTGCTCCGGCATGCACGACTGAGCCCGTCGCGAACCTGTATGCGCAGCTTCGTGGCATTGGGGTACTTGGCAGCGTAGTCAATCCTGGGGGCGGTCCGCTGCCAGCGGGTACTACATCACGATTCATTCCGCGTGCCGTTTGGTAGGAAGAACAGCAGCCAACGTTCGAGCTATCCGTCGCCAGATGGTATAGCGAGGTGCCGCCTAGAATGTCGTTCAACCAAGGCTGCCAATCTTGGGCGGTGAAAGTCCGCCTTCCGTCAAGTCGCTGGATTCGCCACCGCGGCCCTAAGATGTCGCGCGCACTGCACTTCTATCCCGACCGCTAGGCGCGCATGTCCTTGAACGAGCGCTTGGCGGTGCTGCCGCAGTTCCTGCTGCCCAAGCAGGCGCTGACCGCGTTCGCCGGCCTGGTGGCGCAGTGGCGCGGCGGTGCCATGACGACGACGATCATCCGCTGGTTCGTCGGCCGTTATGGCGTCGATATGGCCGAGGCGGCGAACTCGAACCTGGAAAGCTACGCCACCTTCAACGACTTCTTCACCCGCGCGCTGGCGCCCGGCGTGCGCCCGCTGGCGCCGGCGGCGCTGGTGTGCCCGGTGGACGGCGCGATCAGCCAGTTCGGCGCCATCACCGGCGAGCGCATCTTCCAGGCCAAGGGGCACGACTACACCGCCACCGCGCTGGTCGGTGGCGACGCGGCACTGGCCGCGCTGTTTCGCGACGGACATTTCGCCACGCTGTACCTGAGCCCGAAGGACTACCACCGCATCCACATGCCCTGCGCCGGGCGGCTGCAACGCATGATCCACGTGCCGGGTGCGCTGTACTCGGTCAACCCGACCACGGCGCGTGGCGTGCCGGGGCTGTTTGCGCGCAACGAGCGCGTCGTCTGCGCCTTCGAGGCCGCCGACGGCACGCCCTTCGTGCTGGTGCTGGTGGGAGCCACCATCGTCGGCAGCATGGCCACGGTGTGGCACGGGGTGGTCAATCCGCCGCGGCCGGGCAGGCAGCGCGAGTGGGATTACGCGGATCAGGATATCCGGCTCGGGCAGGGCGAAGAGATGGGGCGCTTCCTGCTCGGCTCCACCGTCGTGCTGCTGTTTCCCGGCGGGCCCGGCGCGCCGCTGCGCTTCAACCCGGCCTGGACGCCGGGCGGCGCCGTCCGCATGGGCCAGGCCATGGCCGACCGCGCGTGACGGCCCATCCCTGGCTGGCGCAGCTGCTGCTGTGGGTGGTGCCGGCAATGTGGTCGTCCAACTACCTGATCGCGCGCCTGGCGCACGGCGTGATCCTGCCGCACCAGCTGGCCTTCGGCCGCTGGGCGCTGGCGCTGCTGCTGATGCTGCCCTTCGTCTGGCGCGGCCTGGCACAGCGGGGCGACGCGTGGCGGCGCGAGTGGCCGCAGATGCTGGCGCTGGGCGCCCTGGGCATGTGGATCTGCGGCGCCTGGGTCTATCTCGGCGGGCAGACCACGAGCGCCACCAACATGGCGCTCATCTACGCCGCCACGCCGGTGGCGATCGCCGCGGCCGGTGTCAAGCTGCTGCACGAACGCATGTCGCGGGCGCAGCGCGGCGCGGTAGTGGCGGCGCTGGCCGGCGTGCTGTTCGTCATCGCCAAGGGCGACCCGGACAACCTGCTGGCGGTGCGCTTCGTGCGCGGCGACGCCTGGATCGTGGCCGCCGCGGTGTCGTGGACGGCGTACTCGGTGCTGCTCAAGCGCTGGTCGTCGGCGCTGGGGCCGGCCGAGCGGCTGGTGGCCATCATCGCCGGCGGGCTGCTGATGCTGCTGCCGTTCACGGTGTGGGAACTGCTGACGCAGCCGTCGCCGCCGCTGGGCGGGCGTGCGCTGCTGCTGGTGGCGCTGGCCGCCGTGCTGCCCGGTGCGCTGAGCTACGCCGCCTACTCGTTCCTGCAGCGCGAACTGGGTGCCTCGCGCACGGCATTGCTGCTGTACCTCGCGCCCGTGTACGGCGCCCTCGGCGCCTGGCTGGTGTTGGGCGAAATCCCCGGCTGGTACCACGCCGCCGGCGCGGCGCTGATCCTGCCGAGCATCTGGCTGGCGACGCGGCGCTGAGCGGTCGTCAGAGACTGAGTGTCTTCTGAATTTGCTCCCTCTCCCCACAGGGGAGAGGGAGAAATACGGCTGTGGCCGAAGAACTCTCACGCGCTTGGCCGACCAGCCCGCCCCCCGGCCCGTCTGGCCTGATTCAGAGCGGCGGAATGCGCAGCATCTGCCCCGGGTAGATCTTGTCCGGGTGCGTGAGCATGGGCTTGTTGGCCTCGAAGATCACCGGGTACTTGTTGGCGTCGCCGTAGAACTTCTTGGCGATCTTGGACAGGTTGTCGCCGGCGACGACCGTGTGCCACTGCGCCTCGGGTTGCGGCGTCTTGACGACGAGCTTGTCGTTGACGGCCGACACGCCGGCCACATTGCCGCAGCACAGCAGCACCTTTTCCCTGGTCGCCTGGTCGGCCACGGTGCCGGCGACGGTGACGGTGGCGCTGTTGGCGTCGAAGCCGATGTCCAGGCCGTCGACCTTCAGGCCCTGTGCGTTGACGTAGCCGGCGATGGCGTCACCCGCGGCCTTGCTCAGCGCCGCCACCTTCTCGGGCGTCGGCGCGGCAGCTGCCGCTTCCTGCGCGGCCTTGGCCTCGCCGCGGCCAAAGAGCTTCTCGCCCGCTTCCTTCATGAACGACATCAGACCCATGCTTCCCTCCGGTTGAAGTGCAGGAACAGACGACGATCATCTTGGCGGCTGCGTCCGGTGGCCTTGCGCATGCTCAAGAGCAGGCACTGCGGGCGCGGTCGCCCTCAGCCGACGAGCAGGCCCCGGGTCTCGATGAAGCGCACGACCTCGGCCAGGCCGTCGCGCGTGCGCAGGTTGGTCATCACCCAGGGCCGGTGCGGCCGCATGCGCTGCGTGTCGGCGGCCATCACGTCCAGGCTGGCGCCCACAAAGGGCGCGAGGTCGGTCTTGTTGATGACCAGGAGGTCGCTCCTGGTGATGCCGGGCCCGCCCTTGCGCGGGATCTTCTCGCCGCCGGCGACGTCGATGACGTAGATCGTGAGGTCGCTCAGTTCGGGGCTGAAGGTGGCCGCCAGGTTGTCGCCGCCGGATTCGATGAACACGATGTCGGCGTTCGGGAACTGCTCCAGCATGCGGTCGACGGCCTCGAGGTTGATCGAGGCGTCTTCGCGGATCGCCGTGTGCGGGCAGCCGCCGGTCTCGACGCCCATGATGCGCTCGGGCACCAGCGCGCCGGCCACCGTGAGCAGGCGCTGGTCTTCCTTGGTGTAGATGTCGTTGGTGACGACCACCAGGTCCCAGCGCTCGCGCATCGTCTTGCACAGCAGCTCCAGCAG
>JACZKT010000518.1 GCA_014859905.1 Rubrivivax sp. | reverse complement strand
GTGATGCCGCTGGCGCAGTGGCAGCAGCTCTTCGAGCTCAGTGACCGCCACGGCTTCGTCATCGCCAGCGACGAGTGTTACTCGGAGATCTATTTCCGCGACGAGCCGCCGCTGGGCAGCCTGCAGGCCGCACGCGCGCTGGGTCGCAATGATTTCCGCAGGCTGGTGGCCTTCACCAGCCTGTCCAAGCGCAGCAACGTGCCGGGCCTGCGTTCGGGATTCGTCGCCGGTGACGCGACACTGCTCACGGCCTTCCTGCTCTACCGCACCTACCACGGCAGCGCGATGGGCCCCGTGGTGCAGCGCGCCAGCATCGCGGCCTGGAACGACGAGGCGCACGTGGTGGCCAACCGCGAGCTCTACCGCGCGAAGTTCGCGCAGGTGACGCCGCTGCTCGCGCGCGTACTCGACGTGACGCTGCCCGACGCCGCGTTCTACCTCTGGGCCGGCATCCCCGGCGGCGGCGACGAGGTCGCCTGGGCCCGCGGCTTGCTCGCTCAATACAATGTCAACGTCCTGCCGGGGCGCCTGCTGGCCCGCGACATGCCCGGCCACAGCCCGCTGAACCCGGGCCAGGGCCGCATCCGGCTGGCGCTCGTCGCCCCCGTTGCCGAATGCCTGCAGGCCGCGCAACGCATCGTTTCCTACACCGAAAGCCTTCGATGAGCCCGACCGAACTGCAAGCCCTGATCGACCTCGCCTGGGAGGCGCGCGCCGAGATCTCGGCCGTCAACTCACCCGACGTGCGCGATGCCGTCGAACGCGTGATCAGGGACCTCAACGGCGGCCGCATCCGCGTCGCCGAGCGCCGCGGCGTCGGCGACTGGGCCGTCAACCAGTGGGTCAAGAAGGCCGTGCTGCTGAGCTTTCGCCTCACCGAGAACAGGCTCACGCGCGCCGGCGAGCTGACCTATTTCGACAAGGTGCAGACCAAGTTCGCGCGCCTGAGCGAACAACAGATGCGCGACAGCGGTGTGCGCGTGGTGCCGCCGGCGGTGGCACGGCGCGGCAGCTACATCGCCAGGAACGTGGTGCTGATGCCGAGCTACGTGAACATCGGCGCCTACGTCGACGAAGGCACGATGGTCGACACCTGGGCCACCGTGGGTTCGTGCGCGCAAATCGGCAAGAACGTTCACCTTTCGGGTGGCGTCGGCATCGGCGGCGTGCTCGAGCCGGTGCAGGCCAACCCCACGATCATCGAGGACAACTGCTTCATCGGCGCCCGCAGCGAGGTCGTGGAAGGCGTCATCGTCGAGGAGAACTCGGTCATCAGCATGGGTGTGTTCATCGGCCAGAGCACGAAGATCTACGACCGCGCCACCGGCAGCGTGAGCTACGGCCGCGTGCCGGCAGGATCGGTGGTGGTGTCGGGCAGCCTGCCGGCGGCCGACGGCAGCCACAGCCTGTACTGCGCGGTGATCGTCAAGAAGGTCGACGCGCAGACCCGCGCCAAGACGTCCATCAACGAACTGCTGCGCGCCTGAAGGCGCCCTGGAGCCCCGGCATGTCCAACAACCTGGAGCGTGTGCTGCGCCTGATGGCGGAGAAGAGCGCCTCCGACGTGTACATGTCGGCCAACACGCCGATCCTGATCAAGATCCACGGCCAGATCCTGCAGCTGTCCGACCAGGTGCTGGGCACCCACCAGACGCGCCAGTTGCTGGCCGAGTTGCTGGCGCCGACGCAGATGGAGGAGCTCGACGACACCGGCGAGCTCAACGTCGGCATCAGCCTGCCCGGGGTGGGCAGCTTCCGGCTGTCGGCCTTCAAGCAGCGCGGCTCGATCGCCGCGGTGTTCCGCTGCATCCCGTTCGACATTCCGTCGCTCGACTCGCTGGGCATGCCGCCGCTGCTGTCGCAACTGGTGGTGGAAAAGCGCGGCCTCATCCTGATGGTCGGCGCCACCGGCACCGGCAAGAGCACGACGCTGGCGGCGATGATCGAATGGCGCAACCAGCAGCTGACGGGGCACGTGCTCACGATCGAGGACCCGATCGAATTCCTGTTCAGCAACAAGAAGAGCATCGTCAACCAGCGCGAGGTCGGACGCGACACGCAGAGCCTGCAGACGGCGCTGAAGAACGCGCTGCGGCAGGCACCCGACTGCATCCTCATCGGCGAAATCCGCGACCGCGAGACCATGACCTCGGCAATCTCGTACGCGCTGTCCGGGCACCTGGTGCTGGCCACGCTGCACGCCAACAACAGCTACCACGCGCTGGGCCGCATCCTCAGCTTCTACGCGCCGGAGTCACGCGCTTCGCTGCTGTCCGACCTGGCCGCCGGGCTGCGTGCCATCGTCTCGCAGCGCCTGTTGCGCGCCAATGCGGGCGGCCGGGTGGCGGCGGTGGAAGTGCTGCTGAACACCAAGCTGGTGTCGGAGCTGGTCGAGAAGGGCGACCTGTCCGGCGTCAAGGAGGCGGTGGAGAAGTCGCTGGCCGAAGGTTCGCAGACCTTCGAGCACGACCTGGCGCGGCTGATCAACGACGGCATCATCTCGCGCGACGAAGGCCTGGCGCATGCCGATTCGCCGACCAATCTGTTGTGGCGGCTGCAGAACGACCAGACGCCGGTCTCGCGCGTGGCGCCGAAGAAGGACGAGCCCGAGGCCGCGACCTTCACCGAGATCACGCTCGACGTGCGCCCCGACGAACCGCGCGTGGCCGCCAGCCCCTCGCCGCCCTGGTCGACCAAGTGACGAAGCCGCAGCCGAACGCCGCCCTGCGCCTGACCGAAGCGCTGATCGCCTGCCGCTCCGTCACCCCCGCGGACGGCGGCTGCCAGGCGCTGCTGGTACGCGGGCTGGCTGGCGCCGGCTTCGAGTGTGAAAGCCTCGACGCCGGGCCACCCGAGGCGCGCGTCAGCAACCTTTGGGCCTGCCACCGCGGCGGCCGGCCCGGGCCGACCCTGGTGCTGGCCGGCCACACCGACGT
>JACZKT010000517.1 GCA_014859905.1 Rubrivivax sp. | reverse complement strand
CGCCGAAGCCGCCGCGCTCGATCATGCGCAGCCCGGCCGCGTGGCCGGTGTCGATCAGCAGGTCGGCCGGCACGCCGAGTTCGCGCGCCAGGGCCGCGTTCTTGTCGACCGTGCCGCACACCATCAGCGGCCGGCAGGGTTCGCTCATCGAGTGGATGTCCAGCAGCAGGTCGGCCTCGTCGACGAAGGGCCGCAGCTGCCGCGCGCGGCGCAGTTCCACCGATTCGCGGTCGCCGAATAGCTGGTCGTCGGCCCAGACGCGGTTCAGGTCCTCGTCGACGCAGCGCGACGGGTAGGGGTCGGCGGCGTCGAAGCGTGTGTACGCCTCGACGTTCGCGAAAGACAGCGTGAGCCGCCCGCGCCGGGGCCGAAATCCCTGCTCCAGCAGCCAGTCCAGCGCGATGGCGCCGCAGATCTCGTTGCCGTGGGTCAGCGCCTGCACCATCACGTTCGGCCCCGGCAACGGGGCCTCGTAGCGGTGCACATGGTCGACACCGGTGTTGCCGGCGCGCCAGCGCGTGATGTCGGGTGGCGTCAGTTCGACGGGCGGGGGTGTGGTCATCGGTGGAGGCCTCGGTGGGGCAAGTGTGTCGAGCCGGGCGAGTAGGCCCGGTCCTCAAGTGTGGCCGCGCGCCCGGCTGGCGCCGAAACGCGCCAGGATGCCGTCCACCAGCCCCATCAGGTGCCGCTGCAGCACGTCGAACCCCTCGTGCTTGCGCAAGGTGGCCGGGTCCATGTACAGCCGCTTGTTGACCTCCAGCTGCAGGCTGTGACGGCCGGCGGCGGGGGCGGCGTAGGCGCGTACGAGCTCGACGCCCTTGAACGGGTCGTTGACCTTCACGCTGTAGCCGTGGCCGGTGAGCACGTCGCGCACGAAAGCCGTGAATTCGGGCGCGCAGGTGGTGCCGTCGCGGTCGCCGAGCACGATGTCGGCGCGCGGCTGGCCGTCCACGCCTTCGATCAGCGCGCTGGTGTTCGGCCCCATCGAGTGGCAGTTGATGTGCCAGACGGCGCCGAAGCGTGCATGCGCCGCGTCGAGCAGGCCGCGCAGCGCATCGTGATACGGGCGGTGGTAGTTGTCGATACGACCGCGCAACTCGGCCACCGTCAGCCGCCGTTCGTAGATGGGCCTGTCGGCGTCCATCGTGCGCCAGACCAGCGCCTTGCCGATGCGCGCCTTCTCGCTGGGCACCAGCGGCTGCGGCCAGGGTTCGTCCAGCAGGGCCGGGTCGATGTCGCCGGCATGACGGTTGGCGTCGAGGTAGGTGCGCGGGAACAGCGCCGCCAGCAGCGGCACGCCTCTTGCTGATGCAGGCCGGTAGAGCTCGTCGATGAAACTGTCCTCCCCCTCCCGCAACTCGGCCTCGGTGCGCACCGAGCCGAAGTCCGGCGGCATGGCGAAACCCGAATGGGGCGAATCCAGCACCAGCGGCGCCCGGGCAACTGCCGGGCCGTGCACGATCAGGACAGGGGTTTTCATTGCGCCGAGTATCGCGCGGTGCGACACGGGGCTTGCCCGGATGGCCCCTGGCGGGCGAGCCGATAGCATCAGGGTGGCATTTCCAACCATCATCGATCTTTCACCACGAGCGACGCGGCAACGCCCGCCGCTGTCAGGAGGCCTGCCATGCAAGAACGTGAACTGCGCGATCTGATCGAAAACGTCCGCCGCGGTGAACTGCCGCGGCGCGGTTTCATCCAGCAGATGGTGGGCCTGGGCCTCACCGCGCCGATGGCGTCGATGATGCTGATGCACGCCGGCGTCGCCCAGGCGCAGACCGCCCTGCCCTACAAACCCACCAAGCGGGGCGGTGGCGGCGCGCTCAAGGTGCTGTGGTGGCAGGGCCCGGTGCTGCTGAACCCGCAGTTCGCCACCGGCACCAAGGAGCAGGAAGGCTCGCGCATCTTCTACGAGCCGCTGGCCGCCTGGGACGCCGAGGGCATCCTGGTGCCGATCCTGGCCACCGAGGTGCCCACGCGCGAGAACGGCGGCCTGTCGGCCGACGGCAGGTCGGTGACCTGGAAGCTCAAGCGCGGTGTCACCTGGCACGACGGTCAGCCCTTCAGCGCCGACGACGTGGTCTTCAACTGGGAGTACCACAAGGACCCGGCCACCAGCACGAGCTGGATCAGCACCTACCGCGACATCGTCGTCACCAAGGTCGACTCGCACACCGTGCGCGTCGATTTCGCCAAGCCGACGCCGTTCTGGGCCGAACCCTTCGTCGGCACGGTGGGCATGATCATCCCCAAGCATGTCTTCGCACCCTACATCGGCGCCAAGTCGCGCGAGGCGCCGGCCAACGTCCGGCCGGTGGGTACCGGCCCGTACAAGATCGTCGACTTCAAGCCGGGCGACCTGGTTCGCGCCGAGATCAACAACAACTACCACGTCGCCAACCGCCCGCATTTCGACACCTTCGAGATGAAGGGCGGCGGCGACGCCACCAGCGCCGCGCGCGCCGTGCTGCAGACCGGCGAGTACGACTTCGCCTGGAACCTGCAGGTCGCCGACGAGGTGCTCAAGGGCCTGGAAACCGGCGGCAAGGGCAAGGTCGCGGTGATGCCGGGCGGCAATATCGAGTTCATCCAGCTCAGCGTCACCGACCCCTGGAACGAGGTGCAGGGCGAGCGCGGGCACGCCAGCAGCAAGCACCCGGCCTTCAGCGACAAGGCGGTGCGCGACGCCATGGCCCTGCTGGTCGACCGCAAGAGCGTGATGGACTTCATTTACGGCCGCACCGGCGTGGCCACCGCCAACTTCCTGAACAACCCGCCGCGTTACCGCAGCCCGAACATGAAGTTCGAGTTCAATGTCGACAAGGCCAACCAGGTCCTCGACGCGGCGGGCTGGAAGCGTGGCGGCGACGGCATCCGCGCCAAGGGCAATACCAAGCTCAAGTTCGTGTTCCAGACCTCGGTCAACAAGCCGCGCCAGGACACCCAGGCCATCATCAAGAGCGCGTGCAGCAAGGCCGGCATCGACCTCGAACTCAAGAGCGTCACGGCGGCGGTGTTCTTCGGCGGCGATCAGGCCAACCCCGACACTTACACCAAGTTCTGGTCCGACATGCAGATGTACACCACGACCATGACCCAGCCCGACCCGCAGCTGTTCATGGAGCAGTACTGCAGCTGGGAGATGTCGCAGAAGGAGAACAAGTGGGCCAAGCGCAACATCCTGCGCTGGAAGAACGACGACTACGACAACGCCCACCGCGCGGCGCAGGGTGAACTCGACCCGGTCAAGCGCGCGGCGCTGTTCATCAAGATGAACGACCTCATCTGCTTGAGCAACCACATCATCCCGGTGGTGTTCCGCCCGCGCGTCTCGGCCACCAATGTCAGGCTCTCGGCGCCGCTGTCGGGCTGGGACAACGACATGTGGGCGCTGCCGCACTGGTACAAGGAAGCGTGATCAGCGGGGCATGAAGCTGCTGCGCAACCCGATCTCGCATCTGCGCTCCTCGCCGTACGGGTGTACGGCTGCGGTGCTCAATGCAAGCTCGGGCTGCTCGCGACGCTTCCTGCCCCGCTGATCTCCCCGCTGACTGCAATCGAACCCGGGTCGATCCTTGGGCACCTACATCCTGCGCCGGCTGCTGATCGCGGTGCCCAGCCTGCTCGGCATCAGCATCGTGCTGTTCACGGTGCTGGCGCTGGCGCCGGGCGACCCCTTCGAGGAGCTGGCCACCAACCCCAACGTGCCGCCCGAGGTGCGCATGGCCCTGCGCGCCTCGCTGGGCCTGGACGACCCCGTCTGGCAGCGTTACATCCACTGGCTGACGAGCATGTTCAAGGGCCAGTGGGGCTTCTCGTTCATCAGCCGCATCGACGTCGACAAGCTGATCCTGCAGCGGCTGCCGGTGACCATCGCGGTGATCGGGCTGTCGCAACTGGTGGCGCTGCTGATCGCGCTGCCGGTGGGCATCCTGGCCGCGGTCAAGCCCTATTCCTGGTTCGACCGCATCGCCAGCACCTTGTCGTTCATCGGCTTCTCGCTGCCGACCTTCTTCACCGGGCTGCTGTTCATCCTGTTCTTCAGCATCTACCTGGACTGGTTCCCCTTCGTCTTCCAGGGCGAAGTTGCCGCCACCGGCTGGGCCTGGTGGGTGGCGCAGTTCAAGCAGGCCATCATGCCGATCATGGTGCTGGCCCTGTTCCAGGCCGCGAGCTGGATGCGCTACGTGCGCAGCAGCGTGCTCGACGTGGTGCGGCTGGACTACGTCACGACGGCGCGCAGCAAGGGCCTGAAGGAGCGTGTCGTGATCGTCAAGCACGTGGTGCGCAATGCGCTGATCCCGGTCGTGACGCTGGTGGCATTGCAGGTCCCGGGCGTCTTCGGGGGCGCCATCGTCACCGAGCAGATCTTCCGCATCCCGGGCATCGGCTCGCTGCTCATCGACAGCATCCTGCGCAACGACACGCCGGTGATCATGGCCGTGACCTTCGTCTTCGCCTGCCTGGTCGTCCTGTTCAACCTGATCGCCGACATCCTCTATG
>JACZKT010000516.1 GCA_014859905.1 Rubrivivax sp. | reverse complement strand
GTGGCAGCCCGTGCGCCAGTCGTCGCACCGCGCTCCCCCCACGGCGCCCCCGTCAACGGGTGAGGGGGAATTGTGGGGGGATCTTCAAGCGGTGGGCCGGGAAACCGGCTCACGTCACGGCCAGACGGTCGCGTACCTGATTCCGGCGAGCCCGCAGCCCGAAGCAGCCGAGGCAGAGGACGCCGGTGAGACTGGGCTCGAACAGTCGGTGCGCCTGGCCATGAGGACTGGCACGAAACCCGCTCGCAAGGCAGCGTCGAAGCGTCGAGTCAGGCCCATCAAACAGATCAGAGAGCACGGCTAGTGGATCAAGCGACGCACAACAAGATCGTCTCCTTCATCTGGGGGATCGCCGATGACGTGCTGCGCGACCTGTTCAAGCGCGGCAAGTATCCCGATGTGATCCTCCCGATGTGCGTGCTGCGCCACATGGACGCCGTGCTCGAGCCCACCCAGCAGGCCGTGCTCGACACGAAGAAGATGCTCGATGAGGCGCGCATCACCGAACAGCGCGCCGCGCTGGCCGATGCGGCCGGCCAGGCCTTCTACAACACGTCGAGATTCACGTTGCGTGACCTGAAGTCGCGCGCCAGCCAGCAGCAGTTGCTGGCCGACTTCGAGGACTACCTCAACGGCTTCTCGCCCAACGTTCAGGACATCCTCGACAACTTCAAGTTCCGCAACCAGCTGCCCACGCTGTCCAAGGCCGATGCCCTGGCGACGCTGATCAACAAGTTCCTCGACCCCGACATCGACCTCTCGCCGGCCGGCATCGACAACCATGCGATGGGCACGGTGTTCGAGGAGCTGGTGCGCAAGTTCAACGAGGACAACAACGAAGAGGCCGGTGAACACTGGACCCCGCGCGACGCCGTGCGGCTGATGGCCAACCTCGTCTTCCTGCCGGTCGCAGGACAGCTCAAGTCGGGCACCTGCCTGCTGTACGACGACGCCTGCGGCACCGGCGGCATGCTCACGGTGGCCGAGCAGACGCTCACGGCCATCGGCAACCAGCGCGGCCTGCAGATCGAGAGCCGCCTCTACGGCCAGGAGATCAACCCCGAGACCTACGCGATCTGCAAGGCCGACATGCTGATCAAGGGCGAGGGCGAGAACGCCGACCACATCGTCGGCGGCGCCGAGTGGTCGACGCTGTCGCACGACGCCTTCCCGGGCCAGGAGTTCGACTTCATGGTCGCCAACCCGCCGTACGGCAAGAGTTGGAAGAAGGACCTGGAGGCGATGGGCGGCAAGGACGGCATGCGCGACCCTCGCTTCAAGGTCATGCATGAAGGCGAAGAGCTGTCGCTGGTCACGCGCTCCAGCGACGGCCAGATGCTCTTCCTCGTCAACATGGCGTCGAAGATGAACCACAGCTCGGCCCTGGGCAGCCGCATCGCCGAGGTGCACAACGGCTCGTCACTGTTCACCGGCGACGCGGGACAGGGCGAGAGCAACATACGCCGCTGGCTGATCGAGAACGACTGGGTCGAGGCCATCGTCGCCTTGCCGCTCAACCTGTTCTACAACACCGGCATTGCCACCTACGTCTGGGTGCTGTGCAACCGTAAACCGGCACACCGCAAGGGTCAGGTTCAGCTGATCGACGCCAGCCAGTGGTTCAAGCCGCTGCGCAAGAACCTCGGCAAGAAGAACTGTGAACTGGGGCCTGACGACATCGACCGCATCTGCCGCACCTTCCTGGACTTCAAGGACACGCCGGAGTCGAAGATCTTCCCCAACGCCGCGTTCGGCTACTGGAAGGTCACCGTCGAGCGGCCGTTGCGCCTGCACGGCCAGCTGTCGCTCAAGGCCATCGAGACGCTCCGGTTCGCATCGGGCGACGAGGAGCTGCGTGCAGCGCTGTACGAAGGTAAGCGTTCCGCCAACCCATCTTCCCTGTGGATCCTGAAGCTGAGAACCTTGCGTCCACAGCAACGGCGAAGGCGGCGAGGCGGAACATGGATCGACAGCGGATACGGGACTACCTGGGGCACGTGGCGGCGTATCGCGCCTCGGGCAAGAAGGCTGCGCAGTGGGCCACTGAGCACGGCGTGCCGCTGCGCTCGTTGGCGAGTTGGTGCGCACACGCCGGGCGCTGGCAAGCGCGGCTGGACGGGGTGAGCTCGCCCGTCGTTGCCAAGCCGGTCGGCTTTGTCGCCGCGCGGCTGCCGGCGGCATCAGCGGCCGGCTCGGTGCGAATCGAACTGCAGGCCGGCACGACAGCCGTGGCCCTGCACTGGCCGACGGCCCACACCCTGGAGCTGGCCGCGTGGCTGCAGGCGATGGCCCGATGATCCGCATCGACACCGTCTGGCTGGCGCTGGGCGCCAGCGACCTGCGCGGCGGCATCGACCGGCTGCTGGCGATGGTGGTGCACGGCTTCGCGCTCGGCGCACAGCCCCACCACGCCTACATCTTCGCCAACCGGCGCGCCGACCGGCTCAAGGTGCTCGTCTACGACGGCGCTGGCATGTGGCTGTGCACCCGGCGCTTGCAGGCCGGCAGCTTCGCCTGGCCGCGCCAGGATTCGGGGCAGGTCCAGCTCAGCCGCGAGCAGCTCGACTGGCTCGTCGCCGGGCTGCCGTGGCAGCGGCTGAGTGCGCCGCAGCCGCGCTCCATCACGGCAATTTGAGGGCGCCGCGATGCGCCGCAATCGACCCCGTTATCCGGGCCGAAGTTTGCGCATCTGTCCATTGGCGAATGTCCCGCTTCGCGCGCGCACGCGCGCGAGTGATACTGCCGTCCATGCTCGATGCTTGCAGCACGCCGACCGATGTCCCGCACGACGCGGCGCCGGCTGCCGACGCGGTGCAGGAACTTCGCGAGCTGATCGAGCGGCTGCAAGGCGAGATCAGGTTCGAGAAGACCAGGAACGAGGCGCTGAACTTCGAGATCGCGCGCTTGAAGCGCTGGCGCTTCGGCACGTCCAGCGAGAGCCTGGACAGCACGACGCAGGCCGTGCTGTTCGACGCCATCCTGGCCGACACCGCGCTGGAGGATCGTGCGGCCCAGGACGAGGTCAAACCGCCGCCCGCAGCGCCGCGTGCCAAGGGCCAGGCCGTGCGCCAGGCGCTGCCCGCGGGCCTGCCGCGCGTCGAGCGTCACCACGAGATCGAGACCACCCACTGCGAGTGCGGTCAGGCCCTCGAGCGCATTGGCCAAGAGGTCAGCGAGCAACTCGACTGCGTGCCGGCACAGTTCTTCGTGCTGCGCCACATCCGTGGCAAGTACGCCTGCCCGTGCTGCCAGACCCTGCAGGCTGCGCCGATGCCGGCGCAGATGATCGACAAGGGCATCCCGGCGCCCGGCCTGCTGGCGCAGGTGGTGGTGGCCAAGCACGACGATCACCTGCCGCTGTACCGCCAGACCGAGATCTATGCCCGCTCGGGCGTTCACATCCCGCGCTCGAGCATGGCGCAGTGGTCGGGTATCTGCGGCGTGCGCCTGACGCCGCTGGCCGACGCGCTGAAGGACTTCATCCTCGGCCACGACGTGATCCACGCCGACGAGACGCCGGTCAAGCTGCTGGCACCAGGCAAGGGCAAGACCAGCCGCGCGTATGTGTGGGTGTACCGCACGACGAACTTCGTGGCCCAGCGCGCGGTGCTGTACGACTTCAGCACGGGCCGCGGCGGCGAGAATGCGCGCCGGGTTCTCCAGGGCTTCGACGGGACCTTGGTGTCCGACGACTTCTCGGGCTATCACGCGCTGCAAGCCCAAGGCGTGACAGCGGCGCTGTGCATGGCGCACGCGCGCAGGAAGCTGTTCGAGGCGCACCAGTTCAACGGCAGCGAGATCGCGGGCCAGGCGGTGGCGCTGATCGCCAGGCTCTACGAAGTCGAGCGCGAAGCGCGCGAACTGGAGCCCGAGGCCAGGCGGCTGTGGCGTCAACAACACGCCAAACCGGTGGCCGAGACCTTGCACACCTGGCTGAGCGAGCAGCGCCAGAAGCTGGCCAAGGCCGACGTGACGGCCAAGGCCATCGACTACTCGTTGAGCAATTGGCCAGGGCTGACGCGTTACCTCGACGACGGGCATGTGCCGATCGACAACAACGCGGCGGAGAACGCGGTGCGTCCGCTCGCAATGGCCTGCTCATAGTGCCCCACCTCGTTAAGTGCTTGAAAACATTGACATCTGGTTGTCAGCCTCGGCGCGACACGGGCGATCTGTTCGCGAGACTGCCTCGACGACCCGCTGATCCTGCAGATCGCTCGCACGA
>JACZKT010000515.1 GCA_014859905.1 Rubrivivax sp. | reverse complement strand
GTGCACTTGTCCTGGAAAACGCGCCAGCCGGCATAGATCGTCCCCGGCAGCGCCGACTGCTGCGCGTACTCCCGGGCGGGCTGCGTGTTCTGCAGTTCCACGACCTCCACCGCGCAGCCGCCGAGTGTCAGTGCCGACACGAGGGCGGCAGCCGTCAGCAGGCTGCGGGGCCGGACCCGAAGCCGCCTCGAGCGCTGCTGCCGCGCAAACACCGGGAACCCGTCGCTGGCCATCCTGTCCTCGTTTGCCGCTGCCGCCAAAGAGCTTCGCGAATCCGTCACTGGAGGCGCACCCTATGACGGCCGCTGCCTGCAAGCAAGGCCCTTTTCGCAAACCGTGTCGGAACCTGCATTGCGAATGATCAGTCGGCACAGCGTAGCCTGGGACAGGCTTGGCCGCCATGCCTGTGCCGCCATCGCCCGGCGCGATCAGCGCATGTACGCGTAGCCCTGCTTCTGCAACCGCACGATCTCCGCATCTGCCATCGGCACCATCTGCACGAAGCCGTGGATGTCGGCCGGCCGATAGCCGCGCACGCCGGCCGCCGCGCGGCACATGCGGAACTCGATCGTGCCGGCGTGCGTCAGGCTCTGCGCGCGCACCATCAGATCGCGGTACTGGGCGAAGTCGCGCGTGCCGAACAGAGGAATCGCGTCGCCGTGGATGACGACCACAATCGAGGCTTCGAAGGGGTCGGCCGCGTAGAGCTTGTCGAGCAGGCTGATGCGGTCCAGGATGTTGCCGAGTGCCGCCGCGCCGCCGCGGTCGATGTCGTAGAGCACCCGGGCCGGCGCGTAGCGAACGGCGGTTTCGCGCGCGCCGCCCCAGGGCGCATTCGTCTGCGCCTGGGGCGGCGGCGATGCCAGCACCAGCAACCAGAGCAGCCAGGAACGCCGCCCGAACATCGCTCGCCTTGATCGAGGGAGCGTTCGACCCTACTTGCGCAGCCCGGGCTGGTCGATGTAGCGCACGTCCTTGACCGGCAGCGGCAGCGGGTTAATGTAGCGGTAGCCCTTGGACTGCCAGTACGCCACCTCGGGGAATCCGGCCGGCACTACCGTGACGAAGCCGTGCATGTCCTCGGCCTTGAAGCCGGCGGCGAGCATGGCGTTGTTGCACATCTTGAACTCGACGCCCTCCTTGCTGAGCTCGGCCATCTTGTCCATGATGCCCTGGTACTTCTCGTAGTTCTCCTTCGCGAAGGCCCTCAGTTCCGGGCCGTGGGTGACGACGACGACCTTACCCCCGGTCGTCTTCTTCGTGTTCTTGACGAAGAAGTACAGCGTGTTGAGCTTCTGCGGGTCCTCGTAGTTGACGTCGAACACGGTGTCGGTCACGGGCATGGTGTGCATGTCGACCTTGGCCGTGCCGTAGGGCGCGAACTTGTCGGCCAGCGCGGGTTGTGTGAGGGCGGCCGCGATCAGGGCCGTGGTGAGGACTGCTGCCGTTTTCATGCTGTCTCCTTGGTTCATGGAATCCACCGGTTCCCCCGGTGGCGGGCTAGCGTCCGCCGCTAATCTGTGCCTGCGCAGGGGGCCGGCGTGCACGCCGGGGCTGCTTCGGGACGAGGCTGCCCAGCCAGGCCTGAAGGCGATCCGTCTCGCGCGCGATGACCTCGGAGTCCTCCAGCGCGTTGGCCACCAGGCTGGCCCCCTGCAACGCGACGACCAGTTGCAGCGCCAGTGCCGGGGCCTGGTCGGCCGGCCCCAGAAGCCCGAACTGTTCTTCCGACCACTGCAGCAGGAAGCGCAGCGGCCGTGCGGCCTCCTCGCCCAGCGTGCCGCGCTGGCGGGCCAGCTCGTAGCACAGGCTGCCGATCGGGCAGCCGTACAAGGCGTCGACCTCCTTGTCGCTGGTCCAGAGCTGGATCAGCGCCCCGAGCCCCGCCTGCGGCCCCGACGCCGCGGCCACGTCGCCCAGCTTCTGGCGCAGGTGTGCCAAGCGCCGGTCGGTGATGGCGACGACGATCTCGTCCTTGGCCTTGAAGTAGTAGTACACGCTGCCGAGCGCGACATCAGCCGCCTGCGCGATGTCCGCCAGCGTCGTGCGTGCGTAGCCCTGGCGGTGGATGACCTGGCTTGCCGCCCGCACCAGGGCGTCCCGGCGCTCGCTGCTCTCTGTCTGCCGGCTCATGCGCATACTAGTTGGTTAACTAGCTTGCATTCTGCGAGCCGCGGTCTCCGGCGTCAAGCGATAACGTCCGCGATGGGTGCAGACGCTCGGATCGGGCGCGGCCTCGGAGCCGCAGCCGGCAGGGTTGACGTTCAAGACGGTTGCTGCGGTTGGGCTTCCCATGATGGGTGGCGCGCGGAGCGCGTGGCTAGCCCTGGATCAAGGCCATCACCTCTTGGCCAGCCCAGCGGTCGAGT
>JACZKT010000514.1 GCA_014859905.1 Rubrivivax sp. | reverse complement strand
CCGAACCTGACCTGCCGATGAGCCGTTCTCCCGTCGTCCTCGTCCCGGCCTGCAATCGCTGGCTCGGCGACCACGCCTTCCACATTGCCGGACGCAAGTACGTCGACGCCGTGCGCCTGGCCGGCGCGCTGCCGCTGGTGGTGCCGCGGCTGGAGCCTGACGAAATCGACGACGCGCTGGACCTCGCGCATGGCGTGCTGCTGACCGGATCCCCCTCCAACGTGCATCCGTCGACCTTCGGCGAGGCGGTGCACGACACGACGCTGCCGCTGGACCCCGAGCGTGACGCGTGGACACTGCCCTTGATCACCCGCGCGCTGGCGCGGGGTGTGCCCATCTTCGGCATCTGCCGCGGCACGCAGGAAGTCAACGTGGCGTTGGGCGGCACGCTGCACCAGGCGGTGCAGGAGGTGAGCGGCCTGGCCGACCACCGCGCGCCCGAATCGCTGCCGGTGGACATGCAGTACGCACCGGCGCATGCCGTCGAGGTCGTCAGCGGCGGCGTGCTCGAGGCCATCGTCGGCCTGCCGGGCTTCGAGGTCAACTCGCTGCACGGCCAGGGCGTCAAGACGCTGGCCAGCGGGCTGCGCGTCGAGGCCGTTGCGCCCGACGGGCTGGTGGAAGCGTTCTCGATGCCCGGCGCGGCGGGCTTCAACCTGTGCGTGCAATGGCACCCGGAATGGCAGGCCGCCGGCAACCCGGTCTCGATGCTCCTGTTCCGGGCCTTCGGCGCTGCCGTACGGCAGTACCGCGACCGCGTGCGCGGGCCCTTGCCGAGCGTGGCCACTTTGACCTGACGACCCCGCTGCGGCCCCGCTGCGGCGCCACGAAGTGAACGGGCCGCGCCAGAATCGCCCCACCCACCTGACAGAATCCGACCCCATGGCCAGCAAGAACCTGACCTTTGCCGAACTGGAACAGTGGCTCGATATCAATAGAGTCACCGAGATCGAGTGCCTCGTGCCCGACCTCACAGGTGTCGCCCGCGGCAAGATCCTGCCGCGTCAGAAGTTCACCGAGGACCGCGGCATGCGCCTGCCCGAGGCGGTGGTGGCGATGGGCGTGACGGGCGAGTTTCCCGAAGAAGGCCCGTACTACGACGTCATCAGCCCGACCGACCAGGACATGCACCTGCGCCCGGACCCCAGCACGGTGCGCATCGTGCCCTGGGCCGTGGACCCCACGGCGCAGGTCATCCACGACTGCTTCGACAAGCACGGCGTGCTGGTGCCCTTTGCGCCGCGTTCGGTGCTGCGGCGCGTGTGCGAGCTGTACGCCGCCGAAGGCTGGGACCCGGTGGTGGCGCCCGAGCTCGAGTTCTACCTCGTCGCGCGCAACCCCGACCCCGACATGCCGCTGAAGCCGCCGATCGGCCGCAGCGGCCGCGCCGAGACCTCGCGCCAGGCCTACAGCATCGACGCGGTGAACGAGTTCGACCCGCTGTTCGAGGACGTCTACTCGTACTGCGAGAAGATGGAGCTGAACGTCGACACGCTGATACACGAGGTCGGCGCCGGGCAGATGGAGATCAACTTCTTCCACGCCCACCCGCTGAACCTGGCCGACGAGGTGTTCTTCTTCAAGCGCACGGTGCGCGAGGCGGCGATGCGCCACGACATGTTCGCCACCTTCATGGCCAAGCCGATCGCCGGCGAGCCCGGCAGCGCGATGCACGTGCACCAGAGCGTGATCGACCAGACCACCGGCCGCAACCTGTTCAGCAACGAGGACGGCAGCCCGTCGAAGGAGTTCTACTGGTACATCGGCGGCCTGCAGAAGTACGTGCCGGCGGCAATGGCGCTGTTCGCGCCCTACGTCAACAGCTACCGCCGGCTGGTGCGTTCGAACTCGGCGCCGATCAACATCCAGTGGGGCAGCGACAACCGCACGGTGGGCATCCGCAGCCCGGTGGCCACGGCCACCGCGCGGCGCATCGAGAACCGCGTCATCGGCGCCGACGCCAACCCCTACGCCGCGCTGGCCGCCACGCTGGCCTGCGGCTATCTGGGCATCAAGAACCGCATCGAGCCCGCGCCTGAGTGCAAGGGCGACGCCTACCTGGGCGACTTCCAGCTCCCGCGCAGCCTGGGTGAGGCGCTGACGCTGCTGCGCAACGAGCACGACCTGGCAGCCGTGCTGGGGGCCTCCTTCATCACCGTCTACACCGAGGTCAAGGAGATCGAATACGCCGAGTTCATGAAGGTCATCTCGCCCTGGGAGCGCGAGCACCTGCTGCTGCACGTCTAGTGAAGGACGCCATGACGAACACCCGCACCACGGAACAATGGCAGGCCGCCGACGCGGCGCATTTCCTGCACCCCTTCACCGACTTCAAGGCGCTGGCCGGCAAGGGCTCGCGCATCATCACCAGCGCCGACAACATCTACCTCTGGGACAGCGAGGGCCGCAAGGTGCTCGACGCGATGAGCGGCCTGTGGTGCGTGAACGTCGGCTACGGCCAGCGCGCGCTGGTCGACGCCGCGGCGCGCCAGATGCAGGAGTTGCCCTTCTACAACGCCTTCTTCCAGACTGCCACGCCACCGGCCATCGAACTGGCCGAACTGCTGGCCGAAGTGACGCCGCCGCAGTTCCAGCACGTGTTCTTCTCGGGATCGGGCTCCGAGGGCAACGACACCGTGGTGCGCATGGTGCGCCGCTACTGGGACCTGCTGGGGCAGCCGCAGCGCCAGGTCATCATCAGCCGCCACAACGCCTACCACGGCTCGACCATGGCCGGCGCCTCGCTGGGCGGCATGGCCGGCATGCACGCGCAGGGGGGGCTGCCGATCCCCGGCATCGTGCACATCGAGCAGCCTTACTGGTGGCAGCACGGTCGTCCGCACGGGCTCACGCGTGACGAATTCGGCCTGGTGGCCGCGCGCTGGCTGGAAGACAAGATCCTGGAACTCGGCGCGGAGCAGGTCGCCGCCTTCATCGGCGAGCCGGTGCAGGGTGCCGGCGGCGTCATCATTCCGCCGGCCACCTACTGGCCCGAGATCCAGCGCATCTGCGACAAGTACGGCGTGCTGGTGGTCAGCGACGAGGTCATCTGCGGCTTCGGCCGCACCGGCCGCTGGTTCGGCTGCGAGACTTTCGGCTTCCGGCCCGACCTCATGACCTTCGCCAAGGGCGTGACCAGCGGCTACGTGCCGCTGGGCGGTGTCATGGTGGGTGACCGCGTCGCCCGCGCGCTGATCGACCAGGGCGGCGAATTCAACCACGGCTATACCTATTCCGGCCACCCGGTGGCCTGCGCGGTGGCGCTGGCCAATATCCGGCTCATGCAGCAACTGGATCTGGTGGCGCATGTGCACGACGACGTGGGCCCGTATCTCGCCCAGGCCTACGCGACGCTGCGCGAACACCCGCTGGTGGGCGACGCCGAAACCTGCGGACTCATGGGTGCCCTGCTGTTGCTCAAGGACAAGGCCAAGGGCACGCCCTTCCCCGAAGCGGTCGATATCGGCATGGTCTGCCGCGGCCACTGCTTCCGCGAAGGCGTGATCATGCGTGCCGTGGGCGAGCGCATGATCATCGCGCCACCGCTGGTCATCACGCGCTCGCAGATCGACGAGATGCTGGCGTTGATCCGGCGCTGCCTCGACCTCACGCTGGCCGACGCGCAGCGCCACGGCTGGCTGGCTTGATCGCTGCCCCCGATGGCCCGGTGCGCCCGCCGCTCCCCGACTGACGCGCTGACTGCAAACCACCCCCTCGCTGCCCGGAGAAAAGCCGCATGAACCCGAAGACCGTCGTCGCTGCCTTGGCTGCTGCACTGGCGCTGGCCACCACCCCCGCCCTGGCGCAGGACGAAGAGAAGATCCTCAACGTCTACAACTGGTCGGACTACATCGCCGAGGACACGATCCGCAATTTCGAGAAGGAAACCGGCATCAAGGTCCGCTACGACAACTTCGACAACAACGAGATCGTGCACGCCAAGCTGGTAGCGGGCAAGACGGGTTACGACCTCATCGTGCCGTCGTCCAACTGGGCCAAGCTGCAGCTCGACGGGGGCCTGCTGCGCAAGCTCGACAAGTCGCAGCTGCCCAACCTGAAGTACCTCGACGCGGCGGTGCAGGCGCAGCTGGCGCGCATGGACCCCGGCAACGACTTCATGGTCAACTGGCTGTGGGGCTACACCACGGTGGGCATCAATGTCGACAAGGTCAAGGCCGCTTTGGGCGACACGCCGATGCCCGACAGCGCCTGGGACCTGATCTTCAAGCCCGAGTACATCAGCAAGCTCAAGAACTGCGGCGTGAGCTTCCTGGACTCGGCCACCGAGGTCGTGCCGGCGGCGCTGCACTATCTGGGCAAGCCCTCGTTCAGCAAGAGCCCCGGCGACTACGCGGCGGCGGCCCAGCTGCTCAAGCAGATACGGCCGCACATCACGCTGTTCAGCTCGTCGGGCTACATCAACGACATGGCGGGCGGATCGCTGTGCGTGGCGCTGGGCTGGTCGGGCGACATCAACATCGCGCGCCAGCGTGCCATCGACAACAAGACCGGCAACAACATCCAGGCGCTGATCCCGAAGACGGGCGGGCTGCTCTTCTTCGACGTGATGGTGATCCCGGTGGACGCCCCGCGACCCGGCAACGCGCACAAGTTCATCAACTACATCCTGCGCCCCGATGTCCATGCGAGCCTGACCAACAAGGTCTTCTACGCCAACCCCAACACCGAGTCGAAGAAGTTCATCCGGCCCGAGGTGGCGAGCAATCCGACGGTCTTCCTGGCGCCGCAGGACCTGGCACGCATGATCCCGCCCGACTCGCTCAACAACGACCTGCGCCGCCTCATGACGCGCACCTACACCGCCTTCAAAACAGGCCTGTGATGACGGTACCGGACAAGGCGGCGTTCCTGCAGATCCGGGACGTCGTCAAGGACTTCAACGGCTTCAAGGCCGTCGACAACGTCAGCCTGGACATCGCCAAGGGCGAGATCTTCGCCCTGCTCGGCTCCTCGGGCTGCGGCAAGAGCACTCTGCTGCGCATGCTGGCCGGCTTCGAGACGCCGACCTCGGGTCGCATCGTGCTGAACGGTGTCGACCTCGCCGACATGCCGCCCCACCAGCGGCCGATGAACATGATGTTCCAGAGCTACGCGCTCTTCCCCCACCTCACGGTGTGGGACAACATCGCCTTCGGCCTGCGGCGCGAGGGCCTGCCCAAGGAGCGTGTCGCCGAGCGCGTGGAGGCCATGCTCAGGCTCGTGCAGCTGGCCAGGTACGCCACGCGCAAGCCGCACCAGCTCTCGGGGGGCCAGCAGCAGCGCGTGGCGCTGGCGCGTTCGCTGGCCAAGCAGCCGCAGCTGCTGCTGCTCGACGAGCCGCTCGGTGCGCTGGACAAGAAGCTGCGCGAAGAGACGCAGATCGAACTCGTCAACATCATCGAATCGGTGGGTGTGACCTGCGTCATGGTCACGCACGACCAGGAAGAGGCCATGACCATGGCCTCGCGCATCGCCGTCATGAGCGAGGGCCGCTTCCTGCAAGTGGGTGCGCCCGGCGACATCTACGAAACCCCGGCCACGCGCTTCGTCGCCGACTTCATCGGCAACGTCAACCTGATGGACGGCACGCTCGAAGTCGACGAGGCCGACCACTGCGTCATCGGCGTCGCCGACTGCAGGCATTTCGTGGGCCACGGCATCACCGGCATCGTCGGCATGCCGGTGACGGTGGCGCTGCGGCCCGAGAAGATCCACCTCTCGCGGCACCAGCCCGGCGACGAATTCAACACCGTGCGCGGCACGATCAAGGAGATGGCCTACTTCGGCAGCTTCACGGTCTACCACCTTGAACTGGCGAGCAAGGCGCGCTTGAAGGTCAGCATGACCAACATCCAGCGCCACCGCGACGACGAGTACACCTGGGGCGACGAGGTCTGGGCGCACTGGTCGCGCTCGTCGCACGTGGTGCTGACGCAGTGAGCGCGCCGTGAACCGGATGCGGTCCATGCTGAGCGGGAGGGCGCTGGTCATCGCCGTGCCCTTCGCCTTCCTGCTCGTGTTCTTCCTGTTCCCGTTCTTCATCGTCGGCAAGATCAGCGTCTCCGAGATGGAGACGGTGAGCTTCAAGGACCTGCTGTCGTGGTCGGACGGCGTGGTGACGCTGGCGCTCAGGTTCTCCAACTACGCCTTCATCACTGAAGACCCGCTGTACTTCAAGACCTACCTGGCGAGCCTGCAGTACGCGTTGGCGACGACGCTGCTGTGCCTGTTCATCGGCTACCCCTTCGCCTACTTCATGGCGCGTGCCCGCCCCACCCTGCAGCCGGCGCTGCTGATGCTGGTGATGCTGCCCTTCTGGACCTCGTTCCTGCTGCGTGTCTACGCCTGGCGCGGCCTGCTCACCGAAGGCGGCTGGGTGGCCGATCTCATCATCGGCAGCGGCCTGGACCAGTTGCTGTACTCGTTCGGCCTCATTGCCGCGCCGGCCAAGCTGATGCACACGCCGTTCTCGCTGGTGCTGGGCATGACCTACACCTACCTGCCGTTCATGATCCTGCCGCTGTACGGCAACCTGGCCAAGCTCGACCTGCGCCTGCTCGAAGCCGCAGCCGACCTCGGCGCCACGCCCTGGGTGGCATTCTGGAAGATCACCGTGCCGCTGTCCAAGGCCGGCATCATCGCCGGCTCGATGCTGGTCTTCATCCCCTGCGTCGGCGAGTTCGTGATCCCCGAACTGCTGGGTGGCCCCGAGACGCTGATGATCGGCCGCGTGCTGTGGGACGAATTCTTCAGCAACAACGACTGGCCGATGGCGTCCAGCGTCGCGGTCGTGATGGTGCTGCTGATCATCGTGCCGGTGGCGATCTTCAACAAGTACCAGGCCGAAGCCCAGGAGCGGATCAAGTGAAGTCCGGCACCAGCGCCACCTTCAACCGCTGGTTCGGCCGCGGCTGGCTGGGCCTGGGCTACCTGTTCCTGTACGTGCCCATCGTGGCGCTGGTGATCTTCTCCTTCAACGACTCGCCGATCCCCAACGTGTGGCGTGGCTTCACGCTGAAGTGGTACGCGGCGCTGGCCCGGGACTCCGAGTTGCTGGCCGGCCTGTGGCTGAGCCTGAAGATCGCCTTCCTCACCGCCTGCGGCTCGGTGGTGCTGGGCACGCTGGCGGCGTTTGCGCTCGTCAAGTACAAACGCTTCTCAGGCCGCACCCTGTTCTCTGGCATGGTCACGGCGCCGCTGGTGATGCCCGAGGTGGTGGTGGGCCTGTCGCTGCTGCTCATGCTGGTGAGCGTGCAGCGTGCGCTGGGCTTCCCCGAACGCGGCATGCTCACGATCTGGTTCGGCCACCTGCTGCTGGGCGTGGCCTACGCCGCCGTGGTGGTGCAGGCGCGCTTGCACGACCTCAACCCGGAACTCGAGGAGGCGGCGATGGACCTCGGCGCCCGACCGCACCAGGTGTTCTGGCTGGTCACGCTGCCGATGATCGCGCAGTCGCTGGTGTCGGCCTGGCTGCTGACCTTCACCTTGTCGCTGGACGACGTGGTGCTGTCGGCCTTCCTGTCGGGTCCCGGCTCGACGACGATGCCGCTGGTGATCTTCTCGCGTGCCCGCCTGGGCCTGAACCCCAGCGTCAACGCCGTGGCGACGCTGATCATCGTCGTCGTGGCCATAGGCGTGGTGGCCGCGAGTTGGTTCATCGCCAACGCCGAACGCAAGCGCCAGCGCGAAATGGCGGCGGCGGCCCATTCCTGAGCATGCATCTCGAGCCATTCCATAGACCGACCCGAACGAGGAGAACCCCATGAAGCGGTCCATATCCCACGCCCCCCTGCTCGGCTTGGGTCTCGCGCTGGCGACAGCCTTGCCAGCCGCCGCGCAGACCAACGACGAGATCCTCAAGGAGTTGCGTGCCCTGCGCGAACGCGTCAACGAACTGGAGAGGAAGCTCCAGCAGGCGCCCGTCACCACCCCCGCGCCGGCACCGGGGCAGTGGGGCATGACGCCCGAGCAGGCGCGCGAACTGAACCGCATCGCCGTCAAGGCCGAGGGCCTGCAGGACAGTCTTGCCGACCAGGGCCTGAAGGGCCTGAAGATCAGCGGCCAGATGGACCCGACGTGGATCTACAACCGCGCCCAGGACAACGCCTCCTTCGTGTTCCTGAACAACGGCGACGCGCGCTACACCTACGACAACTCCTACTTCGGCATGGCGGTGCTGGACTTCGAGAAGGAAACCGAGAGCGGCGCGCGCTGGAAGCTCACGCTGGCGCCCGAGCGCGGCACCGGGGCGCTGTTCAACGGTTCCATCGTCCACGAGGCCTCGGTGTCGATCCCGCTCACCGACCTGCAGACGCGCCTGTGGTTGGGCCAGATCCCCGACTGGACCGGCTACGAGTACACGCTGCCGGCGCAGAACAAGCTGATCACGCACAACCTGCTGTTCGACACCATGGCGCCCACCGCCTACACCGGCGCCGTGCTCGACGTCGCGCGCGGCAAGTGGTGGCTGCGCGGCGGCATCGCCAACCTGAACACGGCACGCAACACATCCGGCAACAAGCAGCCGGTACTCATCTACCGCGTCGACTACGCCAAGGGCGAATACAGCGGCTTCGGCTTCACCGGCCTGCATGGCAAGGGGGCGAACTACGCCGCCGACGGCAGCTATCTTGTCGACACCGGCAACGTGGACGCCAATGGCGACCCGATCTTCGAGGACACGCCGTTTGCCGGCGCGGGCCGCACCACCGCCATGCACCTGCTGGAGTTCGACGCCTACTTCATCCGCGGCGACTGGTCGCTGTTCGGCCAGGTGAGCTATGGTCAACAGAAGGGTGCGGCGATCTTCAGCAGCGACGGCGTGCTGCGCGACGCGCGCTGGTGGGGCGTTTCGGGCACGGCGGCCTACAAGGTCACGCCGCGACTGGAGGCCGTGATGCGCACCGACGTCGTGAGGAACACGAAGAACGGTGGTGGCCTGCTCGGCTACAGCTTCGACGACGGCATCAACGGCATCGGCCGCGGCCTGCTCGGCGACGGCAGTGTCGCCAAGGGCGAGGCCGTGGGCGCCAACCGCTACGCCGTCAGCCTGGGCATGAACTACCTGTTCGACGAGAGCACGATCTTCAAGCTGGAGCTCCGACGCGACGGCGCCGACCAGCCCGTGTTCGAGGTCGTGCGCAAGGGCAGCTACGCCAAGTCCAACAACCTCTTCGGTGCTTCGGTGGTGGTCAGCTTCTGAGCGCACTGCATTCCAGTTGACGGACGGTGGGCCGCCTGCCCACCACTTGACCTTTCTTGGAGATTCCATGACCACCCCTGCCCCGAACTGGCACGAACGTGCCGCCACGCTGCGCATCGACGGCCGTGCCGTCATCGAAGGCCAGCGCCGAGACGCCGCCTCGGGTGAGACCTTCGCCTGCCTCTCGCCCATCGACGGCCGCATGCTCGGCAACGTGGCGCGCGGCGCACAAGCCGACATAGACGCCGCCGTGGCCAGCGCGCGCGCCGCCTTCGCCGATGGCCGCTGGGCCGGGAAGCCGCCGGCCGTGCGCAAGAAGCTGCTGCAGCGCTTCGCCGACAAGATCCTGGCCGCCCGCGACGAACTGGCGCTGCTGGAAACGCTGGACATGGGCAAGCCGATCCAGTATTCGCTGTCGGTGGACGTGCCCAGTGCGGCGCGCTGCATCGCCTGGTATGCCGAGGCGGTGGACAAGGTCTACGACGAGATCGCCCCCACCGGCGCCAACGCGCTGGCGCTCATCACGCGCGAACCGGTGGGCGTCGTGGGTGCCATCGTGCCCTGGAACTACCCCATGATCATGGCCGCCTGGAAGCTGGGCCCGGCGCTGGCGGCCGGCAACTCGGTGGTGCTCAAGCCCAGCGAAAAGAGCCCGCTGACGGCGCTGCGGCTGGCCGAGCTGGCGGTGGAAGCGGGCATCCCGCCCGGCGTGTTCAACGTCGTGCCGGGCTACGGCGCCGAGGCCGGTGAGGCACTGGCACTGCACATGGACGTCGACGCCGTCGCCTTCACCGGTTCCACCCGCACCGGGCGGCGCATGCTGGAGTACGCGAGCCGCTCCAACCTCAAGCGCGTCTACAACGAACTCGGCGGCAAGTCGGCCTTCCTGGTGTTCCCCGACTTCGGTGACCTGCGGCGTGCGGCCGTCACGGTGGCCGGCGGCATGTTCTTCAACCAGGGCGAGAGCTGCAATGCGCCGTCGCGCGTGCTGGTGCACGAGAGCATCGCCGACGAGTTCGTCGCCCTCGTCGCCGCTCAGGCGCCCAAGTACCCGCCCGCCGACCCGCTGGATGCTTCGACCGTGATGGGGGCACTGGTCGACGACACGCAGCTGAACACCGTCATGGGCTACATCGAAGCCGGCCGCGCCGAAGGTGCGCGCTGCATCACCGGCGGTCGCCAGGTGCGTGCCGAGACGGGAGGTTATTACGTCGAGCCCACGGTCTTCGACGGTGTGTCCAACGGCATGAAGATCGCCCGCGAAGAGATCTTCGGCCCGGTGCTGAGCGTGATCCGCTTCGAGACCGAGGCCGAGGCGGTGCAGCTGGCCAACAACAGCAGCTATGGACTGCAGGCCAGCGTGTGGAGCGACAACATCCACCGCGCCCACCGCGTCGCGCGCGCCCTGCGCGCCGGTACCGTGCACGTCAACCAGTACGACGAAGACGACATCACGGTGCCCTTCGGCGGCGTCAAGCAGAGCGGCAACGGGCGCGACAAGTCGCTGCACGCCTTCGACAAGTACACCGAGCTGAAGACGACCTGGCTGCGCATCGACGCGGAACGGTCCTGAGAGCAGCTCGGAGCCGGGCCTCGTGAACACCGGCGGCCCGCTGCTGCTGGCCTACCTGAGCCTGGCCGCCAGCATGGCGCTGGTCGGCAGCTACGTGGGCTTGTCCAAGCTGCTGGTGGCGGTGTTCCCGGTGCTGCTGCTGGCCTGGCTGCGCTTCGGCATCGCGGCGCTGGCCATGCTGCACTGGGTGCCGCGCCAGCCCGGCGAGGCGCCGCTGTCGCCGCACGACCGACGGCTGCTGTTCTGGGAGAGCTTCCTCGGCAACTTCCTGTTCTCGATCTGCATGCTCTACGGCGTGCAGGCCACCTCGGCGCTGGCCGCCGGCGTGGTGATGGCCGCCATTCCGGCCGCGGTGGCGATCCTGTCGCGCCTGTTCCTGCACGAGCGCATCGTGCCGCGCGTGCAGGCCGCCATCGCCTGCGCGGCGGCAGGCATCGTGCTGCTGGCCTTCGTCAAGGCGCCCGGCGGCGCGCAGGCCGCGCCCGCGCCGTGGTGGGGTTACGCGCTGCTGCTGGGTGCCGTGTTGTGCGAGGCCAGCTACGTCGTCATCGGCAAGCGCCTCACCGGCCAGGTCTCACCGCGGCGCATCAGCGCGCTCATCAACCTGTGGGGGCTGGTGCTGGTGACGCCGTTCGGCGTCTGGCAGGCGCTGCGCTTCGACTTCTCCGCCGTGCCGGCGGCGACCTGGACGCTGCTGGTCTTCTACGCCATCGCGGCGAGCATGGTCACGGTGTGGCTGTGGATGCAGGGGCTGCGCCACGTGCCTTCGTCGCGCGCCGGGGTCTTCACGGTGATGCTGCCGGTGAGCGCGGCGCTGGTGGGCATCGCGGTGCTCGGCGAAGCCTTCACCGCCGTGCACGTGCTGGCCTTCGCGCTGGCGCTGGCGGGCCTGCTGCTCGCCACCTGGCCGGAGAAGGCGCCCGCGTCAGCCTGAGCCGCTGCGCCGCGCCTGGCCGTAAGTCTTGAAACGCTCGATGACCTCGGCCATCTGCGCGGCCGAGAGCAGCGCCGGTTCGCCCACCGCCAAGGCCTGCAGATAGATGCCGCACAGGGCCTCGACTTCGAGCGCCACCTTCATCGCCTGCGCCAGCGTGGCGCCGCCGGCCACCAGCCCGTGGTTGGCCATCAGACAGGCCTGCCGGTCCTTGAAAGCAGTGGCCACCGCTGCCGACAGCGCCGCGGTGCCGAACAGGTGGTAGGGCGTGCACGGCACGCTGTCGCCGCCGGCCACCGCCACCATGTAATGGAAGGCGGGCAGCTCGCGCCGCAGGCAGGCCAGCGCGGTGGCGTGCGGCGAATGCATGTGCACGACGGCGTTCAGGTCCCCCCGCGTGCGGTAGATCGCCACGTGGAAAGGCCATTCGCTCGACGGCGCCCAGCGGCCCCGCCGCACCGTGCCGTCGGCCGCCAGCCAGACCAGGTCGTCGCTACCGATCTCATCGGCCGCCATGCCGGTGGGCGTGATCCAGCAGCCGTCGCCGCCGCCTGCACGCACGCTCAGGTTGCCGGTGCTGCCGCGGTTCAGGCCCAGGCCGTCCAGGCGCCGGAGGGCGGCCACCGCCTGGGCGCGTTGTCCGGCGTCGGATTGGTCGGTGTCAGTCATGGCGCTGCGGCTCCAAAGCGGCGATGGCTTCGGGCGTCGCGGGCACGAGGCCGTGCTCCGTGATCAGCGCCGTCACCAGCCGCGCCGGCGTGACGTCGAACGCCGGGTTCGCGGCGCGGCTGCCGTCCGGCACCAGTTGCACCTCGACGACCTCGCCCGCAGCCGTGCGGCCGGACAGGTGCGTGACTTCGCGTGCGCTGCGCTCCTCGATGGGGATCCCGGCCACGCCGTCGGCAACGGACCGGTCCAGCGTCGAGGTCGGCATCGCGACGTAGAAGGGCAAGCCGTTGTCGCGCGCCGCCAGCGCCTTGAGGTAGGTGCCGACCTTGTTGCAGACGTCGCCGCGCGCGCTGACGCGGTCGCAGCCGACGATGACCAGGTCCACCATGCCGTGCTGCATGAGGTGGCCGCCGGCGTTGTCGGCGATCACCGTGTGCGGCACGCCGGCCTGGCCCAGTTCCCAGGCCGTGAGACTGGCGCCCTGGTTGCGCGGCCGCGTTTCGTCGACCCACACGTGCACGGCGACGCCGGCGGCGTGCGCCTGGTAGATCGGCGACGTCGCGGTGCCCCAGTCCACCGTGGCCAGCCAGCCGGCGTTGCAGTGCGTCAGCACGTTCACCGGCCCGGCCTTGCGCGCGGCCACGGCCTGCAGCAGCGGCAGCCCGTGGCGGCCGATGGCGGCGTTGACGAGCACGTCCTCCTCGGCAATGGCGCCGGCCTCGTCCCAGGCCGCACGCGCTCGTTGATGCAGCGGCAAGGCCAGCAGGTGCCGGCGCAGGCGCTGCAGCGCCCAGTCCAGGTT
>JACZKT010000513.1 GCA_014859905.1 Rubrivivax sp. | reverse complement strand
CTGTATGAGAAGATCATCGTGCCCGGCGTGCACCGCGCCAGCAGCATCAAGGCAGCCGAAGCCGCCAAGGTCATCGAGAACACCCAGCGCGACCTCAACATCGCCTTGATGAACGAGCTGGCCATCATCTTCGACAAGCTGGGCATCGACACCACCGGGGTGCTGGAAGCCGCTGGCACCAAGTGGAACTTCCTCAAGTTCAAGCCCGGCCTGGTGGGCGGCCACTGCATCGGCGTGGACCCGTACTACCTGACGCACAAGGCCGACATGCTGGGCTACCACCCGCAGGTCATCCTGGCCGGCCGGCGCATCAACGACGGCATGGGCAAGTTCATCGCCGAGCAGACCATCAAGCACATGATCGCCTCCGGCAGCTATATCAAGGGCTCGCGAGTCAACGTGCTGGGGCTGACCTTCAAGGAAAACTGCGGTGACCTGCGCAACAGCAAGGTCATCGACATCATCCACGAGCTGCAGAGTTACGGCGTGGAAGTGTTCGTCACCGACCCGCAGGCCGACCCGGAAGAGGCGGTGCACGAGTACGGCGTGAAGCTGACCCCCTTCGCCGACCTGCCGCGCGCCGACGCCGTGGTGGCCGCCGTGGCGCATCGCGAGTACCAGGATCTGTCGATCGAGGACCTCGGCAGGAAGATGGTCAAGGGCGGGGCCTTCATCGATGTCAAGGCGGCGTTCGGTGAGGCGGCGTTGCGTGCGGCCGGATATCGGGTGTGGCGCCTGTAGGAGTGAGGGGTCAGGTCTTAAGGTCTTAAGGGTAACGAGTGAGGGGTCAGGTCTTAAGTGTTTTAAGTCTTGCATTTAAGAAGCCAAAGGGGTCAGGTCTTAAGCACATGAATTGGGGTCAGGTCTTAAGTGTTTTAAGTCTTAAGTATTAAGTGAGGCGGGCGGGCCCTGCCTCTTTCCCCGTTACCGATTCGCCGCAGCGTCGAACGCCGCCTTGGCCGCACGCATCAGCGACGGGTGTAAGGTCCCCAGTAGGGGTGTCTGACCTCGTGGCGCCAGTGGCGGCACCTTGAAGAACTGCTCTATCCATGGCAACGCCATCACTGCCTTGAGGTCGAACTTGGTATCCAGCGCCAACCCCGCCAGGGCGAACGCGTCCGGGTTGTTGGCTCTGAGGATCGCAAACTTCCCGGCCTTGAGTCGATCCACGCGCCTGGACGTGCCGTAGACCACATGCACCACGACACCGTCCTCCCGCGTCTCTACCGCCGCGACAAGTGCCGGCCGAGGCTTCGGGCCGGGAGTGCTCGCCGGCCACTCCGGGAACCAGCACCAGACCAGATCGCCCGCAGAGGGCGGCTTCCAGCGGCCTTGCATCAGAACAGGCTCTGCGTGCCCAGCACCTTGCCCTTGGGCATCGCGGCTTTGGCCTTCTTGCGCACGACGGCCAGCTGGGCCGTTGTCAGCGGCCCGTCGTCGGCCTCGTAGGCCGGAAGCAGCTCCGTGGCCAACTTCCTCAGTGCCATGTGCACGACCTGGGTTTCAGTGGTGTCCAACTCGCTGGCGAGCGCTTTGACCGTGTCGCGCGTGACGCCGAAACGGCTGTCCTTGGACCGGAACTTCAAGAGCAGGGAATCGGCAGCTGCTGGCATGGTGGAATTCCTGTTCGTATATGCGAAATATATACTCTTGACTTGCCGATCAAATGGGTGACCCCGCTTTGGTCATGCACGTCCTCCACCGCTTCGACACCGGTGGCCTGGAAAACGGCGTCGTCAACCTCATCAACCACATGCCGCGCGGCGCCTACCGCCACATGGTGGTGGCGCTGACCGAGGTCACCGATTTCCGGCACCGCCTGCAGCATGCCGACGTGCCCTGCGTGGCCCTGCACAAGCCGCCGGGCCACGGCCTCAAGGTCTACCCGCAACTGTGGCACCTGCTGCGCCGGCACCGCCCGGCCATCGTGCACACGCGCAACCTGGCGGCGCTGGAAATGCAGCCCATCGCCTGGGCCGCGCGCGTGCCGGTGCGCATCCATGGCGAACACGGGCGCGACGTGGACGACCTGCACGGCACCAAGCGCCACTACCAACGCGTGCGCCGCCTGTACTCGCCTTTCGTGCAGCGTTACGTCGCTCTTTCGCGCGACCTGGCCGGCTATCTGCAGGGGCCGGTCGGCATTGCGCCGGGCCGCATCGAACAGATCTACAACGGCGTCGATGCCGAACGCTTTGCGCCGCCGCCCGCGGGTGCCGCGCCCATCGCCGGGGCGCCTTTCGCGGCGCCTGCCCATTGGCTGCTGGGCACGGTCGGCCGCATGCAGACCGTCAAGCACCAGACGCTGCTGGCGCGTGCCTTCGTCCGTGCCCTCGAACTCGCCCCCGCGCTGCGCGACCGCACCCGCCTGGTGATGGTGGGCGAGGGCCCGCTGCGCGACCAGGCGCAGGCCATCCTCGACGAAGCCGGTGCCGGCGCCCTGGCCTGGCTGCCCGGTGAAAGGGCCGACGTGGCCGATGTCATGCGCGGCCTGAACTGTTTCGTGCTGCCGTCGCTGGCCGAAGGCATCTCCAACACCATCCTGGAAGCGATGGCCACCGGCCTGCCCGTGGTCGCCACCCGGGTCGGCGGCAATGCCGAGCTGGTGGACCACGGCCGCACCGGCGAACTCGTGCCCACCGATGACGTGGACGCGCTGGCCCAGGCGCTGGTGCGCATGGCCACCGACCCGGCGCGCGCGGCAGCCATGGGCCAGGCCGGCCGCGCCGAGGTGGAACGCCGCTTCAGCCTGCAGGCGATGGTGGCGGCGTATCAGGGTCTGTACGACCGGCAGCTATCTGCCGTCGGCGAGGCGTCCGGTGGCGCCTGACAAGCCGTTCCGGATCGGCACGCCAACCCAAACGCTACGCTGCAACGTCGATGTACTCGACCTGGCTCGAAGGCGCAGGAATGGGTAATCCATCTTCGCGCAAGCCTTCGACATGAAATGCAATGGCTCCTCGGATCTCGTCTTCGACCTCGGCGACAGTGGCGCCCGTGGCAACACAGCCAGGGAGGTCGGGGACATAAGCCGAGTAGTTTCCTTCGGCTCGTTCAATGACGACCGCGTAGCGCATAAGACCTCACGACTTCAGAGCAGCCTGCTTGAGAATGCTGTTCAGGGTGCCGGGCGCCAGATAGTCGCTCTGTCTTCCCGGGACTGTGACACGGCCGGGCTTGGTCGCGTGCTTGAACTGGCGATGACTACCCCGCGTTGCGACCAAGTACCAACCATCGGCTTGGAGCAATCGAAGCACTTCGCTGACTTTCACGATTCGAGGATAGCAGGCCCCCAGCGATCTCGTATCCGCCGGCGCGTGAGCTGGTGGCAGGAACCGGTGACGCCGGCTCGCAAACACGTATGGCCGCGCGCCTCGCCAGGACTCCAGTCACCAGGGCCAAGAGTGAAGCTTCGTGGAGAAGGTACATTCACCGCGATGGCGAGTGATCGGCGAGATCAAGTCAGCAGCTGAAATGGAGCCGGAAGGAGTTGGTGTGATGGCAGCAAGTGAACAGGCACTGATCGAAAAGATCAAGCAACTTCCGCCGCAGCGCGTGGCCGAGGTGGAAGACTTCGTTGATTTTCTGCGCGCCCGCGACGACGAACAGAGTCTTACGCGCGCTGCCGCCAAGGCTGGGGAGGCTAGCTTTGCTGCCGTGTGGGATAACGATGAGGATGCGGCTTACGACATGATGTGACTTATGGCGATGGGCGTGCTGTCAGTGGCCGATGTCAAGGAGTTGCATGGCGTGGTGGACGCTGCGATCGGGTGACCTCACGGCGCGGGTTGCCGCCGCACTACGCGGCGCGTGCGGGCAATGTCAATTGGTCGCTCCTTCCTGACCCAATACTGTTCTGTTAGACAAGAAAGTCACCTGAAGGGCACTCCGCTGACCACAGCTTGTTGCGCGGGGTTCGCGGTGCGGGTCGGATGGGTGGGCCAGTGGCCGGACGCGGCGTGCAGTCCATGGGGACTCGGGTTGCAGCGGTTCGGTCGTGAGGCGCGTACTGCGAGTTTCGACGCTTGACCATGCGCGGCGATCGTCGGTTGATCGTCCTGGTGGCCCGGGTGCGCGCACTGGCCTGGAGCAGCTCACTGAACCAACGTCTTCGCCTTCGGGGTCGCTCTGGGGGGAAAGGCCCCGGAGTGGGGCTGTGCGCGCCTGAGCAACTCGACGTGTCCCTTGAAGGACAACTCTGCATGCGGTATTCGGTGGCGCGTGGCGCCTTGGTGCAGCAGCCAGCGCACGGCATAGTGCGCCAGCACCCAGCCGTAGAACTCCTGGCGTACGAGGTCGGGCGTCTTGCTGCGCAGCACCCGCCGACCCTGCCGCAGATGCGTCTTGAGCTCATCGAAGACGGCCTCGACCTCCCAGCGCTGGTGGTACAGCGCCGCCAATTCCATCGCCGGCGCCAGTTGCGGATCCAGCAGCGTCGTCAACAACCTGTATCGCGGCTGCCCGTCATCGACGCCGGGCATCGCGTATTCGATCACGCGCACCGTGATGGCCTGCTCGGTGGCCTCGGCGCGGCCCACACCCGTGGGCCGAATGACGCTGAGGAAGGAGCCGTCAGGCAGCAACTG
>JACZKT010000004.1 GCA_014859905.1 Rubrivivax sp. | reverse complement strand
CATCTGGAAGGCGCGCACGGCACCCGGCACCACCGACACCGCCAACAGCAGCCCGCGGTTGGTGAAACCGCTCCACAGCAGCAGCGCCACCGCCACCTGTGCCGCCAGGCACGGCGCGACGATGCGGGCACGGTGGTGGCGGTCGATGAGGTGGCCCGCCGGCAGCGCCGGCGCCAGCGCCGGCGCGAACTGCAGCAGCCCGACCAGGCCCCGGTCCGGGGCCGAGCCGGTGAGGTCGTACATCTGCCAGGCCACGGCCACCATCAGCATCTGGCTGGCAGCCACGCCGGCCAAGCGCGCGAACCACAGCAGCATGAAGCCGTGGTGGGCCAGGAGCGATGCGCTGTCGGCGTGCGCAATCACCGCGGCAGGGCCAGGCCGCGGCGCGCCACGGCGGCGCGCACGCGGGCCGGGTGGTCGCTGATGGGACCGTCGACGCCCCAGGCCATGAGGCGGGCGATCTGCGCCGGGTCGTTCACCGCCCACGGGATCACCTGCAGGCCCAGCGCATGGGCTTCGGCCAGCAGCGCCTCGGTCAGCTCGCCGTGGAACGGCGACCAGGTGGGCTCGAGGCGGCCGACATCGTGGCGCTGCAGCTCGACCAGCGTGTCTTCCGGCGCCACGCCGCGCCCGCCGCGGTGACCCTGGAGGTCGAAAGCCGCGGCAGCGCCGCCGCCGCACGCGAAAGCGAGCAAAACGGCCAGCCGTCCCCAGGCCAAGGATGACTTCAAGGCGTCGTATCCCTGCTAAGCTTCCAAGTGCATGTCTTCCGAACCGACACCACCGTCCGGCCCGTACACCCAGTCTCCGAGCGCGCTGCCGCCGGGCACACGCCTGGGCGAGTTCGAGTTGCTGCGTGTGCTCGGTGTCGGCGGCTTCGGCATTGTCTATCTGGCGCTCGACCACGACCTCGAGCGCGAAGTGGCGGTCAAGGAATACATGCCGGCCTCGCTGGCGGGCCGCACCGAGACCCTGCAGGTGTCGGTGCGCTCGCGGTCCGACGCCGACACCTTTGCCCTGGGCCTGAGGTCCTTCGTCAACGAGGCGCGGCTGCTGGCCCGCTTCGACCACCCCTCGTTGCTCAAGGTGCACCGCTACTGGGAAGCCAACGGCACCGCCTACATGGCGATGCCGGTGATGCGGGGCCGCACCGTCAAGGAAGTGCGCCAGGACATGGCCACGCCGCCCGACGAAGTCTGGTTGCGCGCTCTGCTCGCCCCGCTGCTGGGCGCCATCGAGCGGCTGCATTCCGAAGGTGTGTACCACCGCGACATCGCGCCCGACAACATCCAGATCGAACCCGATGGCCACCCGGTGCTGCTCGACTTCGGCGCCGCGCGTCGCGTCATCAGCGACAAGAGCCAGACGCTGACGGCGATCCTCAAACCGGCCTACGCACCGATCGAGCAATATGCGGAGGCCGGCTCGGTGAAGCAGGGGCCGTGGACCGATCTCTACGCCCTGGGCGCGACGCTGCACTACCTGCTGCTCCTGCGGCCGCCGCCGCCGGCCACGGCGCGCGCCGTGCACGACGATGCCGCGCCGCTGGCCGGCATGCAGTTGTCCGGTTGCAGTGAGAACTTCCTGCAGATCGTCGACTGGATGCTGGCACCGCGCCCGAGCGACCGCCCGCAAAGCGTGGCCGCGCTGCGCCAGGTGC
>JACZKT010000512.1 GCA_014859905.1 Rubrivivax sp. | reverse complement strand
GACATGGGCGTAGGGCCGGCACATGACCGATTCCTTGCGCCGCAGGCCGACCATCACCATCAGGCGCATCGACGCGCCGATGCGGGCGTCGTAGGCGGAGACCTTGGCCAGCAGCGCCTCGACGTCGATGCCGTTGCCGCTCCAGCTCTTGTCGCGCTGGGCGTTCTCGTGGCGCTCGTACTCCTTGGGCGTCAGGCCGTAGTGCTCGGGCTTGCGGATGAAGCCCGGCTTGTTCAGCCACATCGCCAGGCCGCGCAGGAAGCTGAGGTAGGTCTGGATGGTGCCCGGCGAGAGCTTGCGGCGCTGCCACACCTTCACCATCGCCTGGACATGGCGCTGCCCCAGGTTGCGCGGGTCGGGCGCGAGCTTGAAGCCCGCGTCGGTGTGCAGCTCACGGAAGAAGCGCCGCAGGAAGTGGGCGCGCTCGTAGCGCGTCTTGTGCGACACCGTCTTCTCCAGCGCGGTGTGCAGCGGGTTGAACAGCTCGATCAGCACGTCCACCACCCGGTTCACAGGAGTCTTGCCTGGCGGGTACAGGGCCAGCACCTCCTGGGGTGACTTGCCCGCCCAGGTCTGGCGACGCGGCGAGTCCTGGCCGTGGAGGCGGCCGGGGCTGGCCGGTGACCTGCGAGGGCGGGTGGATGAGGAGGGCAGGGTGGACGCGTCCCGCTGATCGTTGCGGGAGGGGGGCGCCTGCCGGCGGCGGCACGAGGGTTGTTCACGGCGGATGCGGGGCATGGTGGGCTTTCTGCAGGGTGGCGAACTGCCCGAACAGCGCGCCGTGGATGAGCGGTCGGGAAGGCGACCGGAGTTGGAGGAATCCATCGAGACATCGCCGGGGCCGATTCCTGGCAAGCCCACGGTGACGGAGATCGTGTGAAACGTCGGTGCGGCGATCGATCTCTGCTGGCGCCACGCCCACCCATGGCTTTGCTGTCCAGGGTCCTCGTTCGAGGTCCTCGGCCAGCTCGGTCAGTCTTAAAAATAGAAACGTGTTGATCCAGGCCGCCTGCGCATTTCTGCGACGCGACGGCAGTGGTGATGTCCACCCCGCTCGGGGCTGGGTGCGACATCGACGCCAGGGTCGAGCCCTGGGTCATTCGGTGGATCAGGCCTGGTGTGCAGCGCCGGCCACTCGCATGGGTCCACCCCTGACCGAGAGTCCAGGGCGGTGTCGAGTTGATGAGCGAAGGTCGTGCGGGGAGCCTCATCGAGGCCATCAGGCCGCACGATGCGCAGGATGCGCGTGCTCAAGGGCTGGCGGGAACGGTGCGCGGCATCAGGTGCCGCCACGGGGTTCTGCTGCGCCGGTGCGCTTCTGGAGCGCCCAGCCGTCATCACGGGGATGCGGCTGGCCGGGACCGGGCAGGTCACTGCGGAGGGGATGGCTCGGCACGCTCGCGGCTTCGATCCTTCTGGAGGTCGATGCCGGTCGCGCCACCCGTTCGGGACGGGAACTTCGGTTGAAGACACGAGGCAGGTAACGACTGCGACGCCCCTGTGCTCGTCATGTTTGACATCACGGAGCAGGGCGAGGAGCCCTCGGGAGCCCACAGTGGAAACCGCGACCCCACCCACGGTCAAGGCCGCGGGCGCCGCTCCCGCCGCAAGGCACCGCATCGGCCCCCGCTTGGGGCGGGCAGTTGACGGGATGCGACTCGGGGGCAGGGCCGATCTGGTGTGGCGATGGCCCGGATCGCCAGCATCGGCGCGGGGTTGACGGCAAAGGCTGCCGCCTCAGGTACCACGACAAGGCTCGCGCGGGCCGTTCGGCCGATGTGGTGCTGGCTTCACTTGGACTGCTACGGGGTTGACGAGGTCGCCGTCAGTGAGAGCGTGGTGACACCGCAAGAACTCGGCCCACACGGCAATTCGCCTTCCAGCGAAAGCGCCGTGACGGTACAGGACGACTGCGGTGTCAGTGGACTGGGTCCGATGGCGATAGCGCCGGCCGCCATGCGTCTTTCAGCGTGGTGACTGGGCCGAGCCATCGCGATGCTGGCCGCTTCAACCTCAACCAAGGAGTCTCGATATGGATCTGATCGTCAGGGCCGTGGATGTCGGGTCGGGCAACACCAAGTTCGTCACCGAGGCCAGTGGGGCCGTCATCAAGTGCGCCAGTTTTCCCTCGATCGCCTACCCGTCTAGCGACGGATCGTCTTCGTGGCCATCGGAGGAGCGTCGCAAGACCGTGTTCATCCCGGTCGGGCCGTTGTTCTACGAAGTGGGTCCGGATGTCGCTCTGGCGGCAGACACCTTCAGGGCCCGGCAGCTCCACGACGACTACACCGATTCGCCCGAATACATGGCGCTGCTGCGTGGAGCGCTCGCGCTGATGAAGGTGCCGCACATCGACTTGCTGGTCGTCGGCCTGCCGGTTGCGCTCTTCGCGGTTAAGAAGTCGGCGCTGGAGAAGGCCATGACCGGAGAACACGATGTGGGCGATGGTCGCCGAGTGACCGTGGCCAAGGCCATGGCGGTCGCCCAGCCCCAGGGCGCGCTGGTCCACTACGCCAGCGTCCACCGCAAGATGAACGACATCGCGAAGCAGAGGAGCCTGATCATCGATCCAGGCTCGCGCACTTTCGACTGGCTCGTCGCGCAGGGTACGAGGTTGGTGCAGAAGCAAAGCCACTCCATCAATCGCGGCATGTCGGATGTGCTGCGCCTCTTGGCCCACGCGATCACGAAGGACATCGGCGCGCCCTACCGCGACTACGACGCCATCGACCTCGCCCTGCGAACGGGCAAGGCACCGATCATCTTCCAGCAGCCCTACGAGATGTCGCGCCTGATGCCGCTGGCCGAGTCGGTGGCCGAGCAGGCGGTTTCGAGCATGAAGGAGTGGTTGGAGGCGCCACACAGCCTGCAGAACATCATTCTGGTCGGCGGCGGGGCCTTCCTCTTTCGCAGGGCAGCGAAGGCGGCGTTTCCCCGGCACCGCATCAATGAAGTGAAGGAGCCCATGTTCGCGAACGTGCGGGGTTTCCAGTTGGCCGGGCAGAACTACTGTCGGTCGATCGAGGCCGCCACGCGCAGCGCCGAGGCCGAGCCCGCAGGGGCAGTGCGGTGAGCGACATGACTTCAGCGAAGGCGCCGCCAGCCATCCGGTTGGTGTTTCAACTGGATCGGGCCGAGAACCCCCGTCTCTACGACGACCTTGTGCGGTTCAACAAGGGCGTCCGCCGGGTGAACCGGTTGCGCGTGCTGGCCTACGACGGTCTTCTGAACCAAGAGGGGTTACTGCTCCAGCGCAGCACGACGGGCCGGAGCGACGATCGACCGGAACCCGGCGACGATGGGGCACCCGAGGAGGGCTCCGGTGTCATTACCAATGGCCTCTTCGAGCCGGCGATCGGCGAGTAGGGAGCATCGATGATGCCGAAGCCGCGCCGCGCCCGTTCGACTCGTTGGGTCAGCGCCTCGGTGGTTGGCGACAATTAGGTTGGCCGGGGTGCTTTTTGCGGTTGGGTTCCTACAGTGATCGCCTTCAAGAAGAAGGCGGCCACGGTGCCCGGCAAACGCATAAAGGACCTACAGGTGTGCAAGTACAAGGATTTGAGGGGCAAGCACAGCCAGGTGTCAGCGGTGGCCAAGACCCGCAGCAGCGTGGCCAGCGCACGGCGGCTGGGGGCGGCGGCGGTGTTGCCATCGCAGCGCCCGCCACGGCACTGGCGCACCCGTGCCGACCCGCTGGGCGAGGTGTGAGCGGCAGAGTGGTGCCGATGCTGGAGGGCGTGCCGTCGCTGACGGCGGTGACGGTGCTCGAGGAGTCGCAGCGCCGCCACCCGAGTGGTTCGCCGACGCGGTGCTGCGCACGCTGCAGCGGCGCGTCAGCCAGTGGCGCGCCGAGCACGGCGGCGAGCGCAAGATCTACTTCGCGCAGGAGCACCCGCCTGGCCAGCTGGTGCTGTCGGACTTCACCGTGGCCGACGAGTTGGACATCAGCCTGGGCGGGCCAACCTTCCCGCGCCGGCTGTACCAGTTCACGCTGGCCCACAGCGGCTGGCGCCACGCGCGCGTGGTGCTCGGCAGTGAGAGCTCTCATTCCCACGCTCAACGACAGCGAACAGCGGAAGTCATCAATCACGTGGTGCGTGAGAAGGTTGGCGCGAGATCGCACAAGCTGACAGTTGGCTGGCTTTGGCCCGCGAGGATCATCGTTGGTGCGGTGCTGGCAGCACCTGAGGATTCGCGCAGGTGTGGGGCGGCTCGCCACGCAACACGCGCAGGATGTCCTCTGCCGCATCGCAGCCCATGCGGCGCATGGCTTCGTCGGTCAGCGCAGCGCTGTGGGGCGTGACAATCACGTTGTCCAGCTGCAGCAACTCCAGACTTGGCGGGGGCGGTTCGACTTCGAGCACGTCCACTGCGGCACCGGCAAGGTGGCCCCGCTTCAGTGCGTGTGTCAATGCTGCCGTGTCGACAAGTGCTCCACGAGCGTGGTTGATCAGGTAGGCGCCCGGCTTCATGGCTGCAATGGCCGTCGCGTCGATCAAGTGATGGGTCTTTGGTGTGGACGGCGCGTGCAGGGTCACAAAGTCGGACTCGGAAAGCAGTGATGCCAGGGCCCGCGGCTCCGCTCCTCGTTCAAGGATGTCGTGGTCGGTAAGGTTCGGATCGAAGCCTAGCGTGCGCATTCCAAAGGCGCTGCGGCAAATCTGGGCGACACGGACGCCGATGCGTCCGAAACCGATGATGCCGATCGTGCGACCGCGGATATCGATCCCCATCAGTTGATCGCGCACGCTCCAGCGTCCAGCGCGAACTGCTCGGTCAGCGCGAGCCACTTGATGGGCGAGGGCGATCATTGTCCCGACAACGTGCTCGGCCACCGATTCAGTGTTCGCGTCCGGCGTGTAGACCACTGGGATACCCAGTTTCGTGCACGCATCGACCGGGATGTAGTCCAGTCCCACCCCGTGGCGCGCCACGACCTTGAGTCTTCGCCCCGCGTGGATCGCCTCTGCCGTCACCGGCATACGAACCAACAGTGCATCCGCTCCAGCGATCTCGAGCAGCAGGCCGGCAGGCGATGGATCACCCAGCACGCTGACGTCTGCTTCGGCCTCCAGGAGGGCCATCGCCTCCGGATGGATGGCCTGGGTGATGAGTACGCAGTGACGCATGGGAACTCCTGCTTCGATGGTTGGCGGGCGGACAGACGAAATGCGCTTGACGAGAGATTGATCGTACCCTAGAGTTAGTCAACTAGTTAACTAGTCGATCAGTGGAATGACATTGTCGAACCTTGGTGTGACCGACGCGCATCGCCAGATCAAGGAGGGCATCCTTGGTCTTCGCTACATGCCGGGACAGAAGCTTTCCGAGGTCAAGCTTGCAGCCGATCTCGGCATCGGGCGCTCTCCTGTCCGCAGCGCGCTTGCGCGACTCGAGCGGGATGGCTGGGTGCGCGTGCTGCCACAGCAGGGCACTTTCGTCAGGAGCTTCTCGCCCGAAGACGTTGCCGCGATGAGTGAGTTGCGGCTTCTGCTGGAGGCCCACGCTGCCCGCGCGGCCGCCGTAAAGGTCTCCGGCGACGATCTCGCCGTACTGCGCGAGAAGTTCGAGGCGCTCAAGGCCAAGGGCGTGCAGCGCAATTTCGAGGAGTTCCTTGCACTGGACGACCTGTTTCACGGCCTGGTCTATCGCCTCGCGAACAACCCGTTCATTACCGGCATCCTCGAGAACCTTCGCGACCAGATCCGGTGGGTTCGGGCCATCAACTCCGCTGTGCCTGGACGTGTCGATGCGTCCCTGCGCGAAATGGATCGCGTCCTCGCGGCGATGGAGCGCCATGACCCGGACGGTGCGGCCGAGGCGATGCGCCAGCACATCGGAAACATCGCGACCTCATACGAAGCCGTTCCGATAGGCCCCGGCGAGAAGAAGTCCCATGCCGCCTGAGACCAAGCGAACGATTCATACGAGCCTGGCCCCGGCGGGCCGGGGGCCATTTCCGCAGGCGGTAGCCGTTGGTTCGCTTGTGTTCGTGTCCGGGCAGGGACCCCTTTCAGTCGAGACCAGCCAGCCGATCGCCGGGACTTTCGAGGATCACGTGCAGCAGACCTTTGCCAACGTCGAGGCCGTGCTGCGTGCCGACGGACTCGACCTCCGTCACATCGCCAAAGTGACGGTCTATCTCGCTGACCTCGGCAACGTGCCGGCGTTCAACGACGTCTACGAGCGACTGATGCCAGCACCCCGTCCGGCGCGCACGCTGGTGCAGGTTGGACTGCGCGGGATCGATGTCGAGGTCGACGTCATCGCAATTCGACCTGAGCGCATGCCTGCGCTTTCCATGCCACAGCGCTCGGAGACTTGATGTACTTCATCGGAACCGACATCGGGGGGACCTTCACCGACGTCTTCGCCATCGAGATCGAGACCGGTCGCTCGATAACGGCAAAGGTCCTGACGGACCATGAGAGCCCGACGCGCAGTGTGTCTCGGGGCATCGAGCAGATGATCGGCTCGCACGATCTCGATCCCGGCAGCGTCTCGCGCGTCCTGCATGGAACCACTCTGGTGACGAACGCTTTGATCCAGCGCCGCGGCGTCCGTGCCGCGCTGCTGGTCACCGAGGGCTTCCGGGATGCGTTGGAGATCGGCACCGAGCATCGCTTCGACCTGTACGACCTCGACATCGAGAAGCCCCGTCCGATCGTCCCTCGCCACCTGAGGCGACCGATCCGCGAACGTGTTCTCGCCGACGGCTCGGTGGAGACGAAACTCGATGTTGCGCAGGCGACTGCCGAGATCGAAGGCCTGTTGGCCGAAGGCGTCGAGGCCATCGCCGTCTGCCTGCTGCATGCCTATCGCAACCCCGTGCATGAGCGCCAGCTGCACGGACTCATCGCCCAGCTCGCGCCATCCATGCACGTGTCGCTCTCGTCTGAGGTCGCACCTGAGATTCGCGAGTACGAGCGTGCATCGACCACCGCCATCAACGCCTATGTCGCGCCGGTGGTCGGCCCGTACCTCCGCGCACTGCGTGAGCAACTCGAGCGGATCGGCGTTCGTGGCTCCCTGCTTGTCATGCAGTCCAACGGTGGCACAGCCGTCGCGGAGACCGCATCCCAGTTCCCTGTGCGCCTGCTCGAATCGGGGCCCGCAGCCGGTGCCATCGGCGCTGCCTACATCGCACGCGCATTGCAGCGCCGGAAGGTACTGTTCTTCGACATGGGCGGCACGACGGCCAAGGCCTTCATCGTCGACGACGGTGCGCCCATCGTTGCACGCAAGCTCGAAGTCGCGCATGTCTATCGGTTCAAGCATGGAAGCGGCCTGCCGGTGCAAGTGCCAGCCGTCGACATGATCGAGATCGGCGCCGGTGGCGGCAGCATCGCGCATGTCGACCGACTAGGCCTGCTGAAGGTCGGCCCGGACAGCGCGGAGTCCGAGCCCGGGCCGGCGTGCTACGGGCTCGGCGGCACAAGGCCGACGGTCACGGACGCTGACGTCGTGCTCGGCTACATCGGCACCGAGAGCTTCCTTGGTGGAAAGATGCGGCTGAACCGCGATGCCGCGCGGGAGGCGATCGCTCGCCACCTTGCGGAGCCCCTCGGTTTGAGCGTGGAAGAAGCCGCTTGGGGCATCCACCAGGTCGTCAACGAGAACATGGCGTCCGCAGCGCGGGTGCACCTGCTCGAGCGGGGCCGCACGCCGAACGACTACACGATGGTGGCATTCGGGGGTGCAGGACCGACGCATGCATACGGTGTGGCCCGGGCCCTGCGTCTCCCGGAGATCGTCGTGCCGTGGCAGGCAGGCGTCGGTTCGGCCTTCGGCATGCTGTGTGCACCAGTGTCCTTCGATCTCGCCCGCAGCATGAGCGTCCCGCTCGCGCATGCCCAGTGGCTGGAAATTGCCGGCTTCCTCGAAGAGATGGTCCAGGACTGCCGGCGCAAGGTGGCCGAGGCGGGCATTGCACCGGAAGACATCGTGACAGCCCGCTCCGTGGACATGCGATACCGCGGCCAGGGGCATGAACTGCAGATCGACCTCGAAGGACTCAGCTGGCCCGATGTCCGCGCCGAGGACGTCCTGGCCCGATTCCACGCCGAGTATGAGCGCCTGAACGCAGTGAAGGGCCCCGACGCGCCGATCGATCTCATCACATGGCGCACGAGCGCTCGCGGCCCGATCCCGCAGTTGCCGCTGCGAGCAGACGCCGCATCGACCGGGAAGCCCAGCGCGCGCTCGCGGCGGGACGTTTACTTTGGTGAAACGCACGGCTACGTCGACTCGCTGGTGGCGCCCCGCGAGTCGCTGCAGGTTGGAGAGAGGGTGGCCGGCCCAGCCCTGATCGAGTTGGGCGACGCCACGATCACCGTCGGGCCCGGCGCGACTGCCGTGCTTCGCGATGACGGCCTGATCCAGCTCACCCTGACGTACTGACATCGCTCACTTGCCGGGCACCTATGAGTTCAACATTTCCCCCCTACCTGCTCGAGATCCTGTGGAACCGACTGCTCGCGCTCGCCGAGGAGCAAGCGCAGGTCCTGATGCGCACGGCGTTCTCGACGATCGTCCGCGAGGCCGGCGACCTGTCTGCGGCGATCTTCGACATCAGGGGCCGCATGGTCGCCCAGGCCAGGACCGGCACCCCGGGGCACGTGAACACGATGGCCAGAGGGATGCGCTTCTTCCTCGAGGAGTTCCCCATCGAGTCGATCGATCCCGGCGACGCGCTCCTGTCGAACGACCCCTACAAGCTGGCAGGTCAGCTCAATGACATGTGCCTGGTCACGCCGGCCTTCCACGGCGGCCGCTGCGTGGGCTTCTTCGCCAGCTGCTGCCACATGGTCGACGTCGGCGGCGTGGGCCTGACGGCGGACGCGCGCAATGTGTTCGAGGAGGGGCTGCAGGTCCCGTTCTGCAAGTTCCTCGTCCGCGGCCAGGAAAACCGCGACGTCTTTCGCTTCATTCAGACGAATGTCAGGACGCCCCGCGAGGTGATCGGCGACCTGTATGCCCAGGTTGCCGCCGGCGAGGTGGGTTCGCGCCGGCTGGCACAGCTGCTCGAGGAATTCGCGCTCGGGGACATCGAAGACTTGTCCGACGAGATCATCACGCGCTCGGAAACTGCGGTACGCGAAGCCGTTCGGGCGTTTCCCGACGGTCGGTTCAAATACAGCTGCCACAACGATGGCTTCGAGAAGCCGCTGCTGATCCAAGTGGAGGTGTTCCGCGAGGCCGATCGCCTGGTCGTGGACTTCGAAGGCACGGACCCGAGCGTCGATCGTGGCATCAACGTGCCGCTGGCCTACACGACCGCCTATTCGTGCTACGCGGTGAAGTGCGTCGTTGCACCCGACGTGCCCAACAATGAGGGCAGTTTCTTGCCCTTCGAGGTGCGCGCGCCGCGCGGTTCGCTGCTGAACCCGGTGCATCCGGCGCCGACGGCCGCCCGCCACATCGTCGGACACTTTCTGCCGACGGTCGTATTCGGGGCGCTCGAACAGGCGATGCCCGAGAAAGTCCCGGCCGACAGCGCGGCTGGACTGTGGGTCACCCAGGTATCGGGTCTCAAAGCGGGCAAGGAACCGTTCTCCTTTGCCTTCTTCTCGTGCGGCGGCATGGGTGCTCGACGCACGAAGGATGGCCTGTCGGCGACTTCGTTTCCGAGTGGCATTCAGAACGTCGCCACCGAAGTGATCGAGTCCGTGTCGCCTGTCGTCCTTCGACAACGCGAGCTTCGCACGGACTCCGGCGGCGCGGGTCGGCATCGGGGCGGGTTGGGGCAAGTGATCCGATTCGAGGTTCGATCGGAGGGTCCATGGACCTTGTCGGGCATGTACGACCGCATTCGATTCGCGCCCCGCGGGACACAAGGCGGACTCGACGGCGCCGCCGGTGCGGTTCTCGACGCCGACGGCGGGACCTTGCCCTCCAAAGGCCGCGTCGTCCTTGCGTCGGGTGCACAGGTCACGCTGCAGCTGCCGGGTGGTGGCGGCTTCGGCGACCCGCACGACCGCTCGGCGGCGGCCATCGAAGCCGACATCGCCGAAGGCTACGTGACACGAAGTTTGGCCTTGCGTGACTACGGCAAGGTGGGATCCGGCTGACGCCCAGGGTCAGCCGGAAAGGCTTGGATGGACAGTGCCGCACCGGCACAAAAGGAGTGAGTCATGAAGATTGGAAAACTGTTCAATGCCGCAGCCGTGGTGGCAGTCCTCGCGGGCTTCACGACGGCCGGGGCGCAGGAGATCAAGCTGGGCGTCATCGCAGGGATGTCCGGTCCGGGCACGTCCTACGGGATCGGCATTCGTCAGGGCGCGGAGATGGCGGTCAAGGAGATCAACGCCGCCGGCGGAATCAAGGGCCGCAAGGTCTCGCTGGTGGTCGTCGACGACGCCAGCAACCCCGCTCAGTCGGTGACGGCCATGCAGCGCCTCGCCAGTGATGGCGTCGATCTGATCGTCGGTGGCTGGGGCAGTTCTCAAGTGCTCGCCAATATGGAGGTTGCCGAACGCGCGGGCATTCCATACATCGTGGTCGGCGCTACGAACCCGAAGATCACCACCGAAAAGAACAAGTGGACCTATCGCGTGATCTTCACTGATTCGGTGCAGGCCGAGCAGATTGCCGACGCCGCCGTCAAGCGCCTGAACATGAAGCGCATCGCAGTGATACATGACGCCAACGACTACGGCGTCGGCAATCGCGACATCTTTCTGGCCAGCTTGAAGAAGCTCGGCGTCGAGCCGGTGACGGTCGTGTCGTATCAGAGCAGCGACAAGGACTTCACGGCACAACTGAGCAGAGTCCGCGAGGCAAATCCGGACGGTCTGGCGGTCTTCGGAACGATCCCCGCCGCGCCCGCCATCATGAACCAGGCGCGTGACATCGGTATCAAGGCACGGTTCATCGGCACCGGCGGTCTGGCCAATGAAAACCTGATGACCCTTGCGCCGAAGGGATCGGAGGGCGTTGTCCTCACGACCTATTTCCATGAGGACGTGGACGGCGAGGCCAAGGCCTGGGCCCAGCGCTACGTGAAGGAATTCAGCGGCGGCTCACAGCCCGCCCGACCCGTGCTGGCGGCATGGGAATACCGAGCCATCAAGTTCATCGCCCAGCCCTGCCTGGCCAGCGTCGGCACCGACAAGGAAAAGCTGCGTCAATGCTTCGCCGGCTGGAAGGGCAAGATGTTCGGCGTCCCCGGGGAAGCCTACTTCGACAAGACCGGACAGCTGATCCAGGAATCGGTGCTGGTCGAGGTTGGCGGCGGCGCCTTCCAGGCCTTCAAGGGCAAGTAGGGCGCACGAGCCGAACATGTTCGCGCAGATCGCCATCGGGGGGTTCGCCACCGGCTGCATCTATGCCGTCGTGGGCCTGGGCTTTACGCTCGTCTACCGCACCTTGCGAATGGTCAACTTCGCCCAAGGCCACGTGTTCATGTTCGGCGCATTCCTCGGCTTGGTGATTGCACAAAAGGTGCCGATGCCGGCGCCGCTGCTGCTGCTTTCCGTGGGAGCCGTCGCCTTCGTCGTCGGCATGGTTCTCGAGCGGATCGTGTTCCGGCGGCTCTATCACAACCACGAAGTGTTCATCGTCGGTTCGATCGGCCTGGGCATCGTGCTGATGAACGGGGTCCGGGTGTTCTTTCCGGAACCCGTGCCGTTTCCGAAGGTCTTTGGCAGCAACGTCGTCGAGTTCGGCACAGCGCGCGTGCAGCAGGCGAGCCTGTGGGTCGTAGGCTGCACGATCGCGCTGGTCGTGCTTCTCCACGTCATGTTCACCTATACGCGAACGGGCCGCGCGCTGCGCGCGGTGGCGGCGGACGGAGAGATCGCGGGCGCCGTCGGCGTCAATGTCAATCGCGCGATCGGCTTCACATTCGGCCTCAGCTTTGCTGTGGCTGCGATTGCCGGCGTTCTCATCGGTCCTCTGTACTTCGTCTCTTTCGACATGGGCGACATGGTCGGCCTGAAAGCGTTTGCAGCCGCCGTCTTTGGAGGCATCAACAGTATCCCGGGCACGATCCTCGGCGGCATCGTCATCGGGGTGCTCGAGAACGTGGCCGGCGGGTACATCTCGTCCGCGTACAAGGATCTCGTGGCATTCGTCATCCTGCTGATCATGCTGGTCTGGCGGCCGACCGGGCTCCTGGGGCGCGAGACGCCGATCAAGGTATGAAGATGCGAACGGTCACCGTGCCGCAGCACGCTGTGCCCGCGGTGGTGCTGCTGGCACTGCTCGCCCTGCCGGCGCTGGCACCCCAGTACGTCATCCACATCGCCAACTTCGTGTTGATCTACACATTGCCGGTCATCGGCCTCGGGTTCCTGACCGGCTTCACGGGGCGTGTGTCGCTGGCGCAAGGTGCGCTGTTCGGGACAGGTGCCTACACCACTGCGCTGCTCACCACCAATTTCGGGTGGGCGCCAATCGCCACGCTGGCGCCTTCGGTGCTCGTGACGGTCGCGATCGCCGTTGCGCTCGGCGGGAGCGCAGTTCGGTTGGCGGGGCTGTACTTCGTCATGGCGACGATCGGAATCCAGCAGATCGTCTGGATCGTCCTCATGAACTGGATCGACCTCACGAACGGGCCGCAAGGCGTCAGGTCGATACCGCCGGTGAGCCTCGGAGGCTATGCGCTCGAAACCACCCAGCAGTTCTACTTTCTCGCGCTCGTCTTCGCCGTGGTGTCCTACGTGCTGGCCAAGCGGATCATCGCCAGCCGCCTGGGCCTGTACCTGCGGGCGTTGAGCGACGATCAACTGGCCGCTACATCCGTCGCCGTGGACGTGGGCCGCGCCAAAGTGACGGCACTTGCACTGTCAGCGGCTTGGGCAGGCACCGGCGGCTTCCTGTATGCCCACTATGTCCGCTACATCCATCCCGACATGTTCGGCCTCGAGCCTTCGGTGCTCTTCCTGGTGATGAGCATGTTCGGCGGCTACCGCTCGATCGAAGGCATGATCCTGGCAACGGCGGTGCTCGAGTCGGCTACCGAATATCTCCGGCCTTTCGGGGAATTCCGGATGATCGTCTACGGCCTGATTCTGCTGCTTGGGATGATGTACTTCCCCAAGGGCATCCTGGTGCTGATTCAACGCAAGCGGGCGGCTCGCGCGAACAGCGAGGGTGCTGCGTGATGCTGCTGCAGGCCTCAAAGGTCAGCCTGGCCTTCAGTGGCGTCCGCGCCTTGGTGGATGTCGACCTCGAGATCGAAGAAGGTGCGCTCGTCGGCATCATCGGGCCGAACGGTTCAGGCAAGAGCACGCTGTTCAACGTCCTTTCCGGCATCTATCGCTGCGAGACGGGGAGCATCGTCTTCGACGGTGCCAGGATCGACCGCCTGGGGGCTGCACAGATCGTTCAGAAGGGGCTGGTCCGGACGTTCCAGAACAAACGGCTGTTCACGTCAATGACCGTTCTGGAGAACGTCGTCGTCGCTGCGCTCAAGAGTAAGCGAGGGTCCGCCTTGGGCGACGTTCTTGCGCTGGCTGGGTCGCGCTCGGCAATGTCTGCAGCCTGGGACCTCGCACACCGGTGTCTGGCCCGTGTACAGCTGACTGAGTGGGGGCACGTGCTTGCCCGGGAGTTGCCTTACGGCGCCCAGAATCGACTCGAGATTGCGCGGGCGTTGGCACTTCAGCCGCGGTTGTTGCTTCTTGACGAGCCTGCGGCGGGACTGAATCCGGCCGAACGAACGGAGTTGCGTCAATTGATCCAGTCGGTCCATGACGAGGGGGTGACGATCGCGTTGGTCGAGCACGACGTGCGCATGGTCACGGGTCTTTGTGAACGCGTGATCGCGCTCGATCACGGCGAGAAGATCGCCGACGGTCCGTCTGGAGTCGTGATCCAGGATCCACGGGTCATTGCGGCTTACTTCGGCGAAGTCGATGGCGAGGAAGTCGAAAATGCACAGGGGTGATCCGCCGGCTGTCGCGCCTGTCCTTGCGACCGACGACTTGCACGTGCACTACGGCAAGGTGCACGCTGTGCAGGGCGTGTCGATCGAGGTGCGCCGCGGTGAAGCCGTTGCGATCCTTGGCGCCAACGGTGCCGGCAAGAGCTCGGTGATGCGAGCGTTGATGGGGCTTTCACCCGTCAGTGCCGGTACCGTCAGGTTTCAAGGTGAGCGCATCGATGGCCTGCGGAGCGACCTGCGCGTCGAGCGCGGCATGGGATATGCCCCCGAGGGGCGACGTGTCTTCGGTGACCTGACGGTGCATGAAAACCTCCAGATGGGGGCTTACGTGGTCCGGGATCGCGTGCAGGTGAGCGAGCGCATCGAAGCCGTTTACGGCTTGTTTCCCAAGCTGCGTGAACGTACCCGCCAAGTTGCAGCGACGCTGTCCGGCGGCGAGCAGCAGATGCTCGCCATCGGCCGCGCCATGGTTCGACACCCTGATGTGTTGCTGCTCGACGAGCCGTCTCTCGGCCTGGCGCCGGTCATGGTCAAGGTCATCTACGAGACGCTGGGTCGGATCCGTGGGCAGGGCATGACCTTGCTGCTGGCCGAACAGAGTGCGCACATCGCGCTGAAGATCGCGGATCGAGCCTACGTGCTCGAAAACGGGCGGGTCGCCTTCTCCGGCCTGGCCACGGATCTGCGAGACGATCCGGCGCTTCGAGCCGCATACCTTGGCGGCTGAGACTGAACCAACCACAGGCGCTGTATGAAGATCACTGAAGTCAAGGCCTATCCGCTCTCATTTCGCGTCTCCGGCGCAGGCCAGGTGCGGCTCGGCATCGGGCGCACCGTCAAGCGGGACACGGTCGTCGTGATGGTGCGCAGTGAAAGTGGATTGACCGGATGGGGCGAGGCCCATCATGGACGCGCCCCAGGCAGCGTGGCCCACCTTGTCAACACGACCTTGGCCCACCTGGTGACCGGCATGGAGGCGACTGACAACATCGGGGTCTGGAACCGTGTCTACAAGATGCAGTTGTCGAGTCACGGGATGGGTGCCGCCGCGGCCATCGGGCTCAGTGGCATCGACATGGCCCTGTGGGACCTTCGCGCCAAGGCCGTCGGCTGGCCGCTGTACCGCCTGCTCGGAGGGAGCTCGCGGGCGATACCCGCATACGCGGGCGGCATCTCTCTCGGGTTCCAGGCACCGGCGGAACTGGCCGCGGAGGCCCGAGGCCTCGTCGAGCGGGGCTACCGGGCACTGAAGCTCCGGGTTGGCGACACGTGGCGGGCCGATGTCGAGCGCGTTCGGGCTGTGCGCGACGCCCTCGGCGACTCGATCGACATCCTGGTCGACGCCAACACCAACTACACGATCGCCGATGTCCGGCACGTGATGCCGGCTTTCGACGAGCTGCGGGTGGGTTGGCTCGAGGAGCCGTTTCCGCCGCATGACGCGCGCAGTTACGGCGCTGCCGCACGGCTGGGAAGGACGCCGCTCGCCGCGGGTGAGAACCACTACACGCGCTTCGAGTTTCAGCGTGTCATCGAGGACGGTGCGATCTCCATCTTGCAGCCCGACTTGTCGAAGACGGGAGGCCTGACAGAAGGGCTTCGGATCGCCGCGATGGGATCGGCCTGGAAGCTGCCCGTCAACCCGCACACGTCGGCGACCGGGCTGAATATGGCCGCAACGCTTCACTTCCTGGCCAGCATAGACAACGGCGGCTATTACGAGGCCGACGCATCCACGGAGAACCTCTTTCGAGACAACTTGACTAGCCAAGCGTGCAAGGTGGACGCAGATGGCTTCGTCCGACCACCCGAGGCACCGGGGCTCGGCGTGGAGATCGACGAGGACTTCATTCGATCCCACCCGGTGATCGAAGGTCCAGGATATGTCTGACGGGACCTGGTAGCTGCGACCACTCGCCCTCGCGACCTCTGCGCTTCGGGGAGTGGACGTTGAGGGAGAGCGGCCCTCTGCGTGAAGCACGCGTCGACCGCGGCCCGTTTGGCGTGTGGTCAGGGCGTCACGTCGCACGCAGCTCCAACCTTGATGGAGGCTGTGACGGCCTCCAACACTGACACCCCATGCAGGGCATCCTCCACGCTGATGGGGTAGGTCTCGGTGCCGTCAATGGCGCGCGCGAAGGCTTCGAGTTCGCTTCTTTCCGTACTGACCGCTGGGAATGTCGTTTCCAGGACCGGGTCATTCCACTCGCAGCTCATGAGGCGGTTCCCTCCGACCATCTCGAGCCATCCCTTGGAGCCGAGGACTCGCAGGCGCCACATGGGTGACGTGGTGATCAGGGTGGTGAAGGCTCCGGTCGCGCCGCTGGCAAAGTCCAGGTTCAGCGTGACGTTGTCGTCCATCGGGAGGTCAATCACCTGGCGGCGTCCCTTGGCTTGCACGTTTGCAATCTTGCCGGCGAAATGAATCATGAGGTCCACATGGTGGATGCCCATGCCCGTCATGCCGCCGGCCACAGTGTGCGCGGGGTCGGCTCGCCACATGCCGGGCTTGAAGCGCAGGCCGTAGTTCGAAGAAAAGTTCCCTTCGACGTGCAGGACCCGTCCAATCCGTCCCGTGGCGATGCGCTCGCTCATGGCCTTCACCGCCGGGAGGAAGCGGCGGTTGTGACCGAAAGCGACCAGCGTCCCGTGTTGAACGGCTTCAGCGATGGCCCTGTCGGCGCTCGCCCGGTCCAGGGCGAATGGCTTCTCGACCAGCACCGGCTTGCCCGCGCGCGCTGCCGCGATCACTTGCTCCGGATGCAGGTGATCGGGCGTGGTCAGGACAATGCCGTCGATGTCCGACGCAGCGAGGGCTTCGGCATAGTCGGACACCAGACGCAAGTTGCGCCGCGCTGCGAAGGCCTGCAGTGCTTCGGGCCGTCGTGCGACGCCGAGGCTGAACCGCAGCGCCTCGCTGGCGCCCTGTACCGAGCCCACCAGGTTCTGGCCCCAGTACCCCAGACCTACGATTGCAAGATTCTTCATGCTCATGTGCTTCTCTTCCTGGTTGAGGTCGGTCTCAACGTCAGATGCTGAGATATGCGGAACGGACAAGCTCGTCGGCCATCAGGTCGGACATGCGACCCTCATAGCGAATCTGCCCTTTCTCCAGCACGTAGGCGCGGTCGGACACGAGTTCGGCGAAATGCATGTTCTGTTCGGACAGCAGGATGCTCACGCCCTGCGACTTGAGCTCCAGGATCATATCGACCATCTGCTCGACGATCAACGGTGCCACGCCCTCCGAGGGTTCGTCGAGCAGCAGCAAGAATGGATTGCCCATCAAGGTGCGTGCGACGGTCAGCATCTGCTGCTCCCCGCCGCTCATGCGGCCCGCGCGGCGGTGTTGCATCTCGCCGAGATTCGGAAACAGCCTGAACAGCGAATCTGGAGTCCAGGCCGGCAGGCTCGAGCCGTCCGGCCAGCGACGTGGCGGTTGTCGCCCGATGTCCAGGTTCTCCAGAACGGTCAGGTCGGTGAAGATGCGTCGGTCCTCCGGTACGAAGCCCATGCCCATCGATGCAACCTGGTACGGCTTGACGTCCGAGACGTCGTGGCCCATGAACCTGACCTGGCCGCGTTTGCGCGCGATCATCGACATCAGTGCCTGGAGGGTTGTCGACTTGCCAGCGCCGTTTCTGCCCATCAGTGCGACGACTTCGCCTCTTCGCACCTCGAGGTTCACGTCGAACAGGATCTGCGCTGCGCCATACCAGCTTGACAGAGAACGCACCTCGAGCAGTGTGTCGGCGGTTCTGGCCGATGCCTGCACGGGACTCATGCCACCTTCGCTTTGGCACGCTGCTGGCCGAAGGTCGTGCCGCCGCCGAAATAAACGTCTTTGACCTCTGCGTTGTCACGGATCTCAGCCGGTGTCCCTTCGGCGATCAGCCGGCCGCGGGAGAGCACAATGACGCGGTCGGCATAGGCGAAGACCACGTCCATACTGTGCTCGGTGAAAAGCACGGCTGTACCTCGCCTAACGACGAGGTCGCGCGTCAGTGCCATCATGTCGTTGCGTTCTCGCGGCGCCATTCCAGCAGTGGGTTCATCCATCAAAAGCAACCGTGGCGCGTGGGCCAAGGCAACCGCCAGTTCCAGGCACTTCACGTCGCCGTAGGCCAACACGCTACATGGTCGGTCCGCCTGCGAGTGCATGCCGACCTGGCGAAGCAGTTCCATGGCCTCGTCCCGGCAGTGGTCGGTGGCGCGCGAGCAGAAGGAGAATAGCTTGCGGTCGCGCGACAGCAGCGCCATCTGCACGTTCTCCACTGCGGTCATCGAGGAGAACGGCTCGGCGATTTGAAAGGTCCGTCCTACGCCGAGTCGCCAGATCTCGCGCGGTCGCAGACCGACGAGCTCGCGGCTGTCGAGCTTGATGGAGCCCTGGTCCGCGCGCAGTTGCCCGTTGATCGTGTTGAACAGCGTCGACTTGCCTGCTCCATTTGGGCCGATCATGGCCAGCAGTTCGCCTGACTTCAGGTGAAAGCTGATGCCGTCGTTCGCGCGAACACCACCAAAGGACTTGCCAACACTGCTCACTTCGAACAGGCTCATGGGGAACCCCGGCGCCTGGCCAGGAGATCGGCGAAAGAGCCTGCGATGCCCCGTGGAAAGACAAGGATCAGCATCAGGATGACGGCCCCCAGGACTGCGCGCCAGTAGTCCGCGTTACGTCCGATCGTGTCCTGCAGCCAGGTGAATGTGGCCGCTCCAACGATGGGGCCAACCAGTGTCTGCACGCCGCCCAGCAGTACCATGACCAGCCCGTCGATGGACTTGCTCACGTGCAGCGACTCGGGCGAGATGCTCCCTTTTGAGAAGGCGAAAAGGGCTCCAGCCAGGCCGGCGACCAGGCCCGCGCAAACGAAGGCGACCCACTGAACTCGCTTGACGTCGATGCCGATAGCTTCCGCACGCAGCACCGAATCGCGCGCAGCACGAAGCGTGAAGCCAAACGGCGAGAACACCACGCGGTACAGCATCACCAGCGCGGCTGCAGTCAGCGCTAGCGTGAGGTAGTAGTACGCACGCTTGTCTGCCGCCCAGGCCGATGGCCAGACGCCGGTCAGGCCATTGCTGCCGCCCGCAAAGGAGTCCCACTGGTATACGGATGCCCAAGCTATCTGGCCAAAAGCCATTGTGAGCATGGCCAGATACACGCCTGATAGACGCACGCAGAACCAGCCGAACAACAGGGCACCGAAGGCAGCCACGAGGGGGGCGGCGAAGAGTGCGATCTCCATCGGTACGCCCAATCGCCTGATGAGCAGGGCGGCCCCGTAGGCGCCCAGACCGAAATACGCAGCATGGCCAAACGAGTGCAGGCCGCCTGGGCCCATGATGAAGTGCAGGCTGGCCGCGAATAGGCTGGCGATCAACACGTCGATCAGCAGCACCGTGACGTAGGGCGATGCTGCGGTGAGCGTGGGCATCAGCGCCAACAGTCCCAGCAGCGCGGCCGCACCAATCAGCATGTTGCGACTGGCACGCCGAAGAGGAAGTTCGACGCTGGTGGCTGCGACGCGCCGTTGGCCTTGTGGTTGACCGAACAGACCCCAGGGCCGCACGACGAGTACCGCCGCCATGACGACGAACTCCACCACCAGTGTGAGCTTGGAGAAGGAGACGTCGATACCGAACAAGTGCACGACGCCGAGCCAAACACAGAGGGCCTTGATCTGTGCAATGAGCAGGGCCGCCACATACGCCCCCGAGATCGACCCCATGCCGCCGACCACCACGACCACGAAGGCCGAACCGATGGCGTGCAGATCCATTTCCAGGTTGGCGGACTCCTTGGGCAACTGCAGGGCTCCACCCAATCCCGCCATCATGGCGCCTAGCGCGAACACCGCAGTGAACAGCCAAGCTTGGTTGATGCCCAGAGCGCTGACCATTTCGCGGTCCTGCGTGGCGGCGCGCACGAGTCGGCCCCAGCGGGTTCGCGCGATGAGCAGCCATAGGACGCCTAGGATCGTGGGGCCCAGGGCGATGAGGAACAGGTCGTAGGTTGGAAACTTCCGACCGAGGACTTCCACTGAGCCGCCCAGACCGGGCGCCCGCGGACCCAATAGTTCCATCGGGCCCCAAAGCCACAAGGCCGCGTCCTTGATGATCATCATGATGGCGAAAGTCGCCAGCAGTTGCAGCAAGTCCGGGGCTCGGTAGATGCGCCGCAGCAGCGTCGATTCGGTCAGCGCCCCCAGCGCGCCGACGGCGACTGCGGCAATGACCAGTGACGGCCAGAACCAGATCGGGTTGCCCGTGCGATCTATGACGGTGTACGCAAGGTACGCGCCGATCATGTAGAACGATCCATGGGCGAAGTTGACAATGTGAGTCACGCCGAAAATCAGCGATAGCCCCGCCGCCACCAGGAACAGAGACGACGCATCGGAAAAACCGTTCAGGATCTGGACTAGGAGGCCTGACAGGTTCATGGTCTGGTGTTCGAGTGCAAGCGATCAGGGTGGTCTGGCTGGCACGGCCCCCGAAATTCCGCGCGACATGCGCCCCCGGGGAGCGCGCGCCTGCTGCATCACTGTGCCGGACGCAGCTTCCGCACTTCTTCTGCTGACGGCTGGAACTGCGCGCCATCGCGGTAGCGGGACTCGACCATCACGCCGGTGCCGTTCTGGTTCTTGGTCTTGCCGATGAACGAACCGATCGTGGACTGGTTGTCGTTCGGTCGGTATGTGATCCGGCCGAAGGGGGTGTCAACCTGCAGATTCGCGAAGGCGGCGACGAGCTTGTCGGTCTCGACGCTCTTGGCCTTTTTCATGCCTTCGGTGATGGACTTGATGGTCGAATAGCCCATGACTGAACTCAGGCGCGGGTAGTCCTTGAACTTTGCCTGGTAGGCGTTCGCGAATGTGGCGTGTTCCGGTGTCTTGACGTCGTGGGGGGGGTAGCCGGTGACGATCCAGCCGTTGGGCGTGTCATCCTTGAGAGGCTCCAGGTTCTCCGGCTCGCCGGTGACCAAGCTGACCACCTCGCGGCCCTCGAACAGGCCACGGGTCTGGCCGGCGCGCACGAACTTGATCAGGTCAGCGCCGAAGAGAACGTTGAAGATGGCGTCGGGCTTGGCGTCGGCCATTGCCTGGACCACGGCGCCGGGTTCCAGTTTGCCCAGAGGCGGTGCTTGCTCTGCGACGAATTCGACGTCAGGCTGCGCGGCCTTCAACATGCTCTTGAAGGTGGCGGCCGCTGACTGGCCGAACTCGTAGTTGGGGTACACCAGCGCCCAGCGCTTCTTCTTCAGCTTGACTGCTTCTTCGACCAGCATCGCGGTCTGCGTGTAGGTCCCCGCGCGCAGCCGGAAGCTGTAGGCGTTGCCGTTCTGCCAGATCATCCTGTCGCTCAGCGACATGGTGGCCAGGAAGAAGACCTTCCTTTGCTTGGCGAAGTCGCCCAGTGCGAGCGCCACGTTCGACAGGAAGCTGCCGGACAGCGCCTGCACCTGTTCGCGTGAGATGAGCTCTTCGGCGGCGCGCACCGCGTCTCCGGGGTTCTGGTTGTCATCTCGCATGACGAGCACCACCTTCTTGCCGTTCACGCCGCCCGAGGCGTTGACCTCATCCAGGGCCAACTCCATGCCGCGCTTGTAGTTCTCCAGATGGGCGGGTTGGCCCTTGTAGCTGTTGATGTCACCGATCTTGATGACATCTTGTGCCTGCGCCAGCGGGGCGAAGCAGCAGGCGGCAGCCAACACAGCCGCGGGGGCGAGTCTCATCATCGAAATCATCGGTGTCTCCTTGGGTGGGTATGTAGTGACCGGGGGGCCATCAGTCGTCAGCGCGCGCACCGGCGAGCCTGACGATCTCCGCCCAGCGAATGGTCTCCGCCTTGACGAACGCGGCGAAGTCGGCGCGTGCACTGCCGACGGGGGTCGTGCCGCCTTGCGCAAGCACAGCGACGACATCCGGCTGCCTGAGGATGGACGTGACTTCACGCTCCAGCCGCTCCAGCACCGCATCGGGCGTGCCGGCCGGCGCGAACAGGCCCTGCCATGCGATGGCCTGGAGACCCGGAATCACCTCGTCGAGGGTCGGGATGTCCGGCGCAAGTGGGGAGCGTTTCAGGCTGGTGACGGCGAGCGCCTTCAACTTGCCCGCCTTGACGAGCGCGAGCGCACTGGGGAGGTTGTCGATGCCGACGTCGATGTGTCCGCCCATCAACTCGGTCAACATGGGATTGCTTCCCCTGTAGCCCACGTGCGTAATATCTCCGCCCGTGCGCTTCTTGATCAATTCGGTGGTCATGTGGCCTGTCGTTCCCACGCCGGCGGTTCCGACGTTCAGCCTGATCGACCGCGACTGCAGCACCTGGCCGAGCTCGGCCATGCTGTTGATCTTGGAGTTGAGCGGTACCACCACCATGAGGGGCTGCTCCATCAACTGCGTGATGGGTGCGAAGTCCTTCAGGTTGTCGTACCTGAGCTTCGTATAGAGGGTCATGTTGATGGCGTGGGAGCTCACCGTGCCCCATACCAGCGTGTAGCCGTCAGGTGCCGACTTGGCGACGAACTCGGAGCCGATGGAGCCCGCTGCGCCGGCGCGGTTGTCGACAACGACGGGTTGTCCGAGCCGCTCAGCGAGGCGCTGGCCAATCAGCCGCGCATAGGTGTCGACGCTGCCACCGGGCGGGTAAGGAACAACCAGCCTGACCGGCTTGGCCGGCCATGTCTGCCCCCAGGCCAACTGCGCGGAGAGCAGCGCCAACACGAGCGCAATGACCCTGAAAACCATGTTCGTCTCCTCAGGAATGCGCCACAAGTGCGCTCTAGTGTGCCAAATAGAGGCACAGTGTACCGAGCGAAATTTGCGTGTCAACATTCAATGCTCGCATTTGGGTTGGTGATTGCTCAGTGGAAGTACCAGTAGCCCACATTTGTCAGATCAACATTTTTTGGGGATGATGTATTTCAGAGCGACACATCGTGCCATAAAATAGCACGTATCAAAGAGCAAAGAGAGGCTGGAGTGACGTCAGACCACCATCACGGCGCGATCGCCGGCAGCTGGGAGCTGCCCGAAGAACTGCGGATGCTTCAGGAGACGATCGGGCGCTTCATGCGCAGCGAGGTCAAGCCGGCTGAGGACAAGGTCGAGCACGATGCGTACAAGCTCCCGGCGGCTGACCTGGCGGACCTTCAGGCCAAAGCCAAGGCGCTGGGTCTGTGGTGCCTCAGAACGCCTGAACAGTACGGTGGGGCGGGTCTGTCCCTCCTGGGGCAGGCGATCGCGGCCGAGGAGAGCGCCAAGTGCCGCATGGGTGCCTATGTCCCTGGCTGCGGCGCGTTCGGCGCCGATCCGCCTAACGCAGTGTTCCTGGGGACGCCCTACCAGATCGAGAAATATGCGATACCTTCGGTTCAGCGTGGCGACAAGGTCTTCGTCGCGATCTCCGAGGCGAGCGGCGGCTCCGATCCTGCGCGCTCGATCCAGGCGCGCGCGGAACGGCGCGGCGATCGATACATCCTGAACGGCGCGAAGCTGTGGATCACCGGCGCCGAAGGGGCCGACTGGGGCCTTGTCTTCGCACGCACCGGCGCTGCGGGTGACCGCGGCGGTATTTCGTGCTTCATCGTGGACGGTGACTCCCCCGGCATGACCTGCAAGCCGATTCGCGTCATCCGCTCCTATTCCCCCTACGAGATCAATTTCAACGACGTTGAAATCCCGGTGGAGAACCGCCTGGGCGAAGAAGGCAAGGGCTTTGCCCTGTGCGAGAAGTGGCTGGTCGAGGGGCGCGTCCCCTACGCGGCCGGGACCATCGGCATCGCGCAGGCTGCGCTGGAAATCGCCATCGCCTGGGCCAGGCAGCGCCGCGCCTTCAATTCGACGCTCGGCGAAAAGCAGGCCGTGCAGTGGATGCTCGCCAACTCGGAGATGGAGCTTCGCGCCGCGCGCCTGCTGGTCTACCAGGCCGCCTGGACGGGTGACTTGGGCAAGGACATGAAGCTGGAGTCCTCGATTGCCAAGGTCGTGGCAACCGAAACAGCGGGACGCGTCGTCGATCGCTGCATTCAGATCCTCGGGGCGATGGGTGTAGCCGCGGAACTTCCGCTGGAGCGCTGGTATCGGGAGTTGCGCATCAAGCGCATTGGGGAAGGGCCGTCGGAGGTGCAGCGCATGGTCGTCGCGCGTCATCTGCTCGGCTCAACGAGGGGGTAGTCAGATGTCGATCGACTTGGAAGTTCGGGACGGCATCGCCACTGTCACCATCAATCGCCCCGATCGCCACAACGCGATGGACGCCGAGCATTACGAAGCCTTGTCGCATGCGTGGACCCGGGTGCGGGATGACCACGAGATCCGCTGCGCGATCATCACCGGTGCGGGCGAGAAGTCCTTCAGCGCAGGGGCCGACCTGAAGACCTATGTCGGGCGGGACGTGCAGCCGCAGGAGCTCTGGCTGACGCAGCGCGGCCAGTTGCTCAATCGCGGCCTGGAGGTGTGGAAGCCGGTGGTCGCGGCGGTCAACGGCTACTGCCTGGGTGGCGGCATGACGCTTCTCTTGGCGACCGACATACGAATCGCCGTCCCCCATGCGACCTTCGGGTTGAGCGAGGTCAAGCGTGGCGTCATTCCGGCAAACGGGGGTACCCAGAGGCTGCTGAGCCAACTGCCTTACCCGATCGCCATGAGCCTGCTGCTGGCGGGAAGGACGCTCGACTCTGTGCAAGCCGAGCGTTGGGGCTTGGTCAACGAGGTGGTCCCTGCCGCGAAGCTCATGGAAGCCGCCATGGACTACGCCCGCCAGATCGTGGCCAACGCGCCGCTCGCAGTGCAGGCGGCCAAGGAGCTGGCGATCCGGTCGCGCGACCTCGACCTGGCCGCCGGGCTGCGCATGGAGCAGCTCGTCAGCCGGTTGCTGCAGGGCACGCAGGACGTGGCGGAAGGCCGCGCCGCGTTCGCCGAGAAACGAACACCCCGCTTCACCGGACGGTGACCATGACAGCGCCCCGTCCCCAGCCGCTCGCCGGCATAACGGTCGTGGATCTGACCCAGATCTACAACGGCCCTTATGCGACCTATCTGATGGCAATGGCCGGCGCCAACGTGATCAAGGTCGAACCTCCAACCGGCGAACACCTGCGCCAGCGCAGCGCCACCAGTGGCGCTGCATTGCCCTTTGCCATGCTGAATGGCAACAAGCAGTCGGTCACGATCAACCTGAAGTCCGTCGAGGGCCGCGACCTCGTGCTCAGGATGGTCGAGATGGCCGATGTCTTGGTCGAGAACTTCGCACCGGGCACGCTCAGCCGCTTGGGCCTGGGCTGGGAAGTGCTGCGTGCTCGCAACCCCCGTCTCATCTATGCATCCGGTTCGGGCTACGGCAGCGACGGCCCGTATCGCGACTATCCGGCGATGGACCTCACCGTGCAGGCGATTTCCGGCGTGATGAGCGTGACCGGCATGCCCGACGGCCCACCCCTGAAGGCTGGTCCCGCGATCTGCGACTTCTTCGGCGGGATCCACTTGTACGGCGCCATCGCCACCGCCCTTTTCGAGCGGGAGCGGACCCAGATCGGGCGGGCCGTCGAGGTGTCGATGATGGAAGCGGTCTACGCGTCGCTCAGCTCCAGCCTGGGCCTGTTCTACGGCTCGAGCGAGAAGACACCCATGCGTACCGGCAACAGGCATGGCGGACTGTCGCTTTGCCCGTACAACGTCTATCCAACGAGCGACGGATACATCGCCATCATCTGCAACCACGAGACGCACTGGCAGGGGCTTCTGCGCACGATGGATCGTCCTGACTTGATGCAGGACGCACGCTGCAACAGCATGACGGCGCGCGTGCGCAACATGGACTTCATCGATGCGCTGGTGTCGGCGTGGACGGTGCAGCACTCCAAGCAGCCGCTGTTCGAGCGGCTGATCCAGGAGCGAGTGCCGTGCGCGCCAGTGCGCACCCTGGACGAAGTCATCGCCGATCCGCACTTGCATGCGCGGCGCCTGCTGGAGGAAATCGATCATCCCGACTTCGGCACGATCACCGTGGCACGCAGCCCATTGCGGTTCGAGGGCTCTGCACTCACCGAACTCAGGCCGAGCCCCCGCCTGGGCTGCCACAACGAAGACGTCTTCAGCGGCTGGCTCGGCCTGCCGGCGGGGCGCCTCCGCGCTCTGCGGGAGATGGGGGCCATATGAGCGTCGGGCGGGCGTCCCTGCGTGAGGCAGGTTGTCCATGAACCTCGGTCTGAAACCTGGGCAGATCGTGATCGCCGGGATCGGCAGTACAGCCTTCGGAAAGCTGCCGGGTCGCGACACCATCTCCATGAACGTGGAAGCCTGCCGCCAGGCGTTGTCGGACGCGGGCATCGAAAAGGATCGGGTCGATGCGGTGTTCGTCAAGGTTCCCACGTCCAGCCGTGAGTTCATGTACGGGCAGAAACTTTGTGAAGCCATGGGCCTGCAGCCGAAGATCGGAGGTGCCTGGGACCAAGGAGGCGCCGCCAACATCAGCCTGATCGCGCTGGCTGCCGCTTCCATCGCTGCGGGCCAGTGCGAGATCGCGATCGTCTGCTATGCCGACAATCCACGCACGGGCAACAAGCAGGCTTACCAGCGCCCGCGGGGCAATGATGCAGTCCATGGCTGGTTCTCGACGGCTGCCGGCTACGCGATGATCCAGCAGCGCCACGCGTTCGAATACGGCGACCCGGCGCAGGCCCTGGGCGAAATCGCCGTTGCGTGCCGGCGGCATGGTGCGGCGAATCCGCGTGCCCAGTTGCGCGTGCCGCTCACCATGGAACAGTACATGGCTTCACCATGGGTCGTGGAGCCGCTGCGTCGGGACGATTGCTGCCTGGTTTCGGACGGGGGCGCAGCGCTGGTCGTGATGAGTGCCGACCGTGCGCGCCATCTCGGAGTGACCGCTGCCGTGCCGGTCCTCGGAATCGGGCAATGCCAGACGTCGTGGGACGTTCAACTGCGCCCGTCGCTCACGACCACAGGCGCCGCGACATCCGGCCGGATGGCGTTCGCCATGGCCGGGTTGAAGCCGGTCGATATCGACGTCGCCCAGATCTACGACTGCTTCACCATCACGGTGCTGATGACGCTCGAGGACTACGGCTTCTTCCCGCCGGGCAAGGGCCTGGACTTCGTCCGTGATGGGCAGATCCAGTTCGAAGGGCGCATGCCCTTGAACACCAGCGGTGGATTGCTCTCGGAAACCGGCATGCCTGGGCTCCAGCTGGTGATGGAGGGCGTGCGCCAGATGCGCGGCAGCGCCAACCTCCAGGTTCAGGGCGCACGGCACTGCCTGGTCAGCAACCAGGGTGGCACGATGCACACCCATTCCACCCTCATCCTCGGCCAATGACAGTGCAAGCGATCCGCCCGGAGATCACTCCGGTCAACAAGCCATGGTGGGACAGCCTGTCCGCGGGTGTGTTGACGTTCCAGACCTGCGCGTGTGGCAACAGGTGGCTGCCGCCACGCGCCCTATGCCCCGCCTGTCTGGGATCGGAGTGGTGTTGGACGCCCGCGTCAGGCAGGGCCACGCTGGTCAGTTGGACAGTGTTTCACGTCGCGTACCACGAGGCTTTTGCGCACCGCGTCCCCTACAATGTCGCAGCCGTCGAGTTGGCAGAAGGGCCACGAATGATCACCAATGTGGTGGACTCGCCGGACGGCAGCGGCTTGAGGATCGGAATGAGCCTCACGTTGACGATTCAGCAGCAGGATGGATTCGCCATCGCGCTTTTTCAAATGGCACCCGTCGATGACGAACTCCGACCAGTGAATGGACAGCACGACAGTCAAAGCATTGCTGGTGATCGAGGCGCTTTCTCTTAGCGAGGAGCCCCGTGGCGTTGCCGAGTTGAGCCGCCAGCTCGGCTTCACCAAGAGCAATACCTTCCGTATTCTCTCGACGCTTGCTGCGCAGGGCTTCGTCCGCTCCCACCCCGAGACCGGCCGCTATTCGCTGACGCTGAAGCTGTGGGAGCTTGGAGTGCGGGTCATGGATCGGCAACCGGTGCGGCGCGTCGCACAGTCGCACATGAAGGTGCTGTTCTTGCAGCTGAATGAAACGGTGTTGCTGTCGGTGTTCGACTTTCCGGACGTGCTGTACATCGACAAGATGGAGGGTGACTACCCCGTCCGGGCATCGGCACGGGTCGGCTGGCGCGCTCCAGCCTGGCGAACCGCCTCGGGAAAATCACTGTTGGCCCATCAGCCCGACGATGTCATCGCCAAGCTTGCCGAAGAAGGTTTGACTCCCATCGAGGACCTGCCCGCCTTGAGGAAGGAGCTGGCGGAGGTGAGGCAGCGTGGTTTCGCGTTGTCGTACAACGGTTCGCGTCCCGGCGTGAACAGCGTGTCGGCCCCGATTTGGGGGCCTGAGGCTCTGCCCGTCGCGGCGCTGTCGGTGTCGGGGCCGGCCGAGCGGTTCACGCCTGAGCGCATGTTGGCGATGTCTGCCTCTGTCATGAACACGGCTACGCGCATTTCCGAAAGCCTGGGGGCCTCGTCGCCGAGCTACGGCCTGCGCGCCGCGGGTGCGTAGGGCAAGCGGTGCGGGTGGCCTTGCTGGCGTTGTCTCGGCCTGCAAGATGGCAGACAGCAAGTTGGCCGAACACCATGGCCGGCCCAAGCATGATTCCTCCGCCGACCGCAGGGCTTCCCATCATCGTTGCGATGTCGTTGCCAGCGGCGTAGGGGCCGCGTATTGGTTCGCCGGTGTCGCGATCTAGTACTTGCGCATGCGCATGCGTGCGGAGTCCGGTGAATGCCGCTGGGCGCGTCCTCGTTGTACTCAGATGCGCGGGATCCTGTGCGCTCACCCAGGGTCAGGCCGTCATCGGCGCCGGTCTCACTCCGCGCCGCGCCCTGCGCGCACGCACTTTCATCTGACATGGGCCGCTCGGCGGCTGCAGTCGGCACACTGTGCCAAATATTGGCCTATCATTCCGCCATCATGACCAGATGCCAATCACCGATCGACTCGCAAGAACGCGTGTGCGTCCGATCGACAAGGAAAACGAACTCATGCAAATCGATGCCACCACGCTGACGCACGAATCGAGCTACAGACTGTTGACGGGGGCAGTCGTCCCTCGCCCCATCGCATGGGTCAGCAGTGGCATCGAGCCCGGCAAGATCAACCTGGCTCCCTTCAGTACCTTCACCTTCGTGTCGCCGTTTCCTCCGATGCTGGGCTTCAACTGCGGGATGCGCGGGAGCACGCGCAAGGACACGTCGCGCAACATCAATGCGAACGGTGAATATGTCGTGAATATCGCGGACGAGTCGCTGCTCGAAGCCCTGCACCTGAGTTCTGAGGACTACCCACCCGAGGTGAGCGAAGTGGAGTTGCTGGGCTTGAAGACGGCTCCCAGCGTCCTGATCCGGACGCCGCGGCTGGCCGCTGCTCCGATCAGCATGGAGTGCAGGCTGAGCCAAGTTCTGAGCTTCGGTTCGACGGGGAGCGAATTCTTCGTTGGCGAAGTGCTGATGTTCCACGTCCGCGACGATCTCTACAGGAACGGCAAGATCGACACCAAGCTGCTGCACCCGATCTGCCGCCTGGGCGGGCCCACATATGCGTCGCTCGGCGAGATCATCACCATGCGTTCGGTGGGCAGCCTGCCGTCGGGAGGGGGCTGACGAGCCCTGCCTCTCCGGGCTCGTTCAGCCCTTCCACTTGATGTTCAGACTGCCCTGTGTCAGCGGCGGTCAGGAACCGCGCTTTTCTGGCTGCGCCCAGTTGCCAGTTCAGCGGGAAAGTGCTACTCGCCATCAACTGACTGATTAGCTCTTCGAGCCGCCGGAATGCAGGGTTATCCACGGCGGCGACCGATGCCCCTCATACGCAATGGTCGGTCGCCGCGGTGGATAACCCGTGAATCACGCATGGTCTCTGCGCGCTTTCTGACAGCCAGAAAACAGCGTTTCCTGGCAGCCGGCAACAGCCCTGGGGCGGCAGCTGCCTGTCGCCGCAGTGTCGATGTCGGGCCCAGCCGAGCGCTTCACGCCCGAGCGCAGGTTGTCGGTGCCCGTGCCGGTGATGAACACAGCGACGCGCACCTCAGAAAGCCTGGGCGCTACCGCGCCGAACTACGACCTACGGGCCTCAGGCACCTGAATCACGCGCAGTGTGCCGCCTCGTCGAGGCTGCTACGGGCAGCCAGATGGCAGGCCGCGATGTACCCGAACACCATGGCCGGCCCGAGTGTGATGCCGCCGCCGACCGAGTGGCTTCCCATCATCATCGCCATGTCGTTGCCTGCGGCGTACAGACCGCGTATCGGCTCGCCGGTCTCACGATCGAGCACCTGCGCATGCGCATTCGTGCGCAGGCCGGTGAAGGTGCCGAAATCGGCGCAGAAGATCTCGACCGCGAAGTATGGACCCTGGGCCAGAGGCGCCATGTTGGGGTTGGGCTTGACGTCGGGGTCTCCCTGGAAGCGAGAGAAGGGATCCGCGCCCTTGCCGAACTTGGTGTCGACGCCGCGACGCGCATCCTCGTTGTACTCGGCAATCGTCGTCCGGAGCGTCTCTTCCGGAACGGCGATGCGCCGCGCCAAGTCGTCGATGGTCGGACCGCTCACGAGGTATCCCGACCGAAGGTGCGGCCACAGGGGCAACATCGGGCGCGCCAAGCCGAGCCCGTAGCGGTGTATGGCTGCGTGATCACAGATCAGCCAGGCCCGGACATCTGCCTTGCCCTGGCTCGCATCGACCATTGCCTGGCCGAACATCATGTACGGCGCCGCCTCGTTGACGAAGCGTCTGCCATCGGGGGTGACCGCAATGAAGCCAGGTTTGGAGCGGTCCCAGATATGCGGGAACACCGCCGGGATGACCGATGTGCCGGGGATGCGCGAAGCGGGCATGAACAGGCAGTTCCAGGGTCGCCCCTCCACCACCGAGCCCCCCGCGCGTTCGCCCAGAGTCAGGCCATCGCCGGTGTTGGTGGGCGGCGCAATGCCGTAGTGCTGTGCGCCGGCGGCAACGTGGCTGTAGAACTTGCTCTTGCGCTGTTCGTCGTGCGGGAAGCCGCCACATGCAAGCACCACGCCCCGGTTCGTGCGCACGTGGATCCGCTTGCCACGTTGCTCGAGCACCGCGCCTCGTACTTCGCCGCCTTCGACGATCAGTTCCACCGCCGGCGCTCCCACCCAGATCGGGACGCCCAGCCTCTCGAGGCCGCTCACATGGCGCGCAATCAGCGCCATGCCGTTTACGAGTGACATGTCTCGGCCGTACCGGATGCGATCGGCGATGTAGCGCAGCGTCTTGCGCAGGACGTAGCGCGCCGAGGTGAGCGAGCGTGAAGCATTGATGAAGTGCTGCGCCTCCACCAGCGAACCGATCAGCATGCCGGACAGCGTGAGCTGGCGCAGCATGGGTCGCATATTGCGCGCTGTGTCGCGACTCAGTTGTCGTCCGTTGAAGGCGACGGGCCGCAGGGAACGGCTCTGCCCGGCGCCATGCAGCGATCCGGGCGTTTCCGGGTGATAGTCGGGAAAGATATAGCCGGCCGGCTCGAATTGGACCGGCGTTTCACGCGCGTATTCGCGCAGCATGCGTGGCCCGGCTTCCAAGTAGGCATCAACCAGCGCCGGGTCGTATTGCGGGCCCAGCCGCTCGCGCAGGTACAGGCGAGCCTTGTCCAGCGAGTCGTCGACCTCGTCCCGTTGCGCCATGTCGTTGCAGGGGATCCAGATCCACCCGCCCGACCAGATGGACGTGCCGCCGTAGACATCGGCCTTCTCCGCGACGATGGTCTGCAGCCCGCGCAGGCCGGCGGTCAGCGCCGCCGACAATCCGCCGACGCCGGAGCCGATCACCAGCACGTCACACTCGCAGTCCGCCGGGGTAGAGGGCGGCTGGGCCGCGCGATCGAGCTTCATCACTCGGAGAACAACGTCTGCAGCGATGCCATGGCCCGGCGGGCGATCTGGTTCACGTCCTGGGTCTGGTAGTACGCGTTGAAGACCTCGACCGAGTAGAAGCCTGAGTACCCGGTCTTCCGAACCTGTTTCATGAAGGCCGGAATCGGAGTCACGCCTTCGCCGGGGAACAGGCGGAAGGAGCGGCTCACCTCCAGGAAGTCCAGCGTGCCGCCGGGCATGTCGGCCACTTCGACCAGAAAGATCTTTGCAGGGTCGATGTCGGCGATCGGCTCCACCGGCAGATTCAGCGCGAGGACATGGAATGAGTCGAGCACCAGTCCGATCCGCGGGTGATCAACCCTTTGCACGATCTCCCACGCTTCGCGGTAATCCTTGATCCACCGCCCCCAGCAGATGGGCTCCCAGGCGACCCGCACGCCGTAGGGTTCGGCCAATTCGCCCAACATGCGAAGGTCGTCGACGATCCTGCCTTTGTCGGGTGAACTGTCCGGCGCGATGTTGGAGCACAGCACGAGAGTCTCGCAGCCGATCAGACGCATCTGGTCGAACAGCTGCGTGGCGATGGTGACCTTGCGCGAACGCAGGCGATCGGGCATGCCCTCGAAATTGCGCAGGTTCTGGTAGCACGACGCCGTCAGCCCGAGGTCCCTCAGCAGGTCCAGCGCAATGTCCGGGCCCTCGTTGTGCTCGTAGTAGTCGCGCGGCCAGATCTCGGTCGCCGCGAAGCCGGCGTCCTTCATGGCCTTGAGTTTCTCGGTCAACTTGCCACCGAAGGTGACTGTGGTGCAGCTCAGGCGTGTGGGATCCATGCGAGTCTCCTCGTCGATCGTTGTCAGGGCAGCAGTCTCAGCGCACGGTACTGCGTGAGGATGTCGATCAGCATCTCTTCCGTGTCGACCATGCCGTTGAAGCCGTAGCGGTGTGCCTTCACGACCGACGCGGTCTGCTCCCACGCACCGACGAACATCACGTCCGCGAAGGCCCAGTCTGCGATGTCGTCCATCCTCCCGGAGCGCAGCCCGTGCTTGCGCACGATCGAGGCCCACACGGGCTCCTTGTCGGCCATGAACGCGCGAAGCTTCATCGGCTTGACGCCGCCGGCCTGCATTCCGAAGTGGTCGGCCAGCATGCTCCAGACATCGCGCCAGCGGAAGGTGTCGCCGTTGACGATGTTGAAGGCCTCATTGGCGCAGCGGGGCTCGGTCGCCGCCCACTCCATCGCCTCGGTCAACAGCCTCACGTCGGTGATGTTGAGGGCCGCCTCGAAGGCTCCCTGTTCACCCGGGAAGTCCAGCGGGCGGCCCAGCTCCTTGAGGATCGCCGCATAAGCGCCCAGCGTGGACAGCGGGTTGCTCGGACTGCCGACCGACACGCCACAGATGAAGTGCGGGCGCAGCGTTGACCAGGTCCACGCCTGGCCCTCCTGCCGCTTGATGAGTGCGTCGAGTTGCTCGTAGTAGAAGTTGGGCCCCGGAAGCCGCGGGTGAGACTCCTTTGCCGGGGTTCGGTATGGCCCCAGGTTGCTGCCATACCACTTCATGCCGTGGATGATCTGCACATGCCTGAGCCGCTTCGCCACGGGCAGCAGCGCATCAAGCAGGTTCTCGACGATCAGGCGGTTGGAATCCAGCTTGATCACGTAGTTCGGCTCGACCGAACGGGCGCAGAAGAAGATGTGCGTGACGTCCGCCAGCGCGGGCGCGGCACGGCGGCATTGCTCCGCGTCCAGCAGATCGACCGCCAGGTGCGACACGCCCTCATGTTCGCTCGGCGCTCGGCGCGACAGGGTCACGACGTCCCACGCCTGGTCCCGCGCAAGTCGCTCCAGCAGATTGCCGCCGACCAACCCTGATGCGCCAACGACGAGCGCCTTTCTCCTCGGATCCCCTGTGGTCATAGAGAACCTTCCACGATGAACTTGGTGGTCATGTACGAGCGCACGCCTTCGGTTCCACCTTCACGGCCGTAGCCGCTGTCCTTGACACCACCGAACGGGGTCTCGGGATTCGAGCCCGAGAAGCTGTTGACACCGACGATGCCGCACTGGAGGCCACGCGATACGGTGTTCGCGGTGTGGATCGAGCCGGTGAACAGGTAGGCCGCCAAGCCGTAGGGAAGCGAGTTGGCCTGCTGAAGGACCTCATCGATGGACGAGAAGCGCCGGCACGCCGCGACGGGGCCGAAGGGCTCCTCGAACATCACGCGCGCGGTGGTCGGAACGTCACCCAGCACGGTCGGCTGAAAGAAGTGGCCCGCCTGCTGAACGCGCGAGCCGCCGGCAAGCGTCGAGGCGCCGGCGGCTGCCGCCTCGGACACCAGTCCTTCCATGGCCATGACGCGGCGCTCGCTCGCCAGAGGGCCCATCTGCGTCGCAGGATCGCGGCCGTCGCCCAGCCGCAGCACACGGGCCGCGGCGGCAAGTGTCGACGTGAAGGCCTCGTAGGCGTCCTCGTGCACGTAGAAGCGAGTGGGCGAGGTGCAGACCTGGCCGGAGTTTCTGAACTTGGCCGTGGCGCTGGCCTTGGCGATCCTGTCCAGATCGACATCCGGGAAGACGATGGTCGGCGAGTGGCCGCCCAATTCCATCAGGCAAGGCTTCATATGCCGGGCCGCGAGCTCGGCCAGGTGCTTGCCCACCGGGACGGAGCCTGTGAAGGTGACCTTTCGAATGACCGGCGACGCGATCAGGTGCTTCGAGACCTTGTCGGGTTCGCCGAAGACGAGATTGAGCACGCCCGCGGGGAGCCCGGCATCCTGGAAGGCCTTGACCATCTCCACCGCAGTGCCCGGGGTCAGCTCCGACGGCTTCAGGATGCAGCTGCATCCCGCCGCGAGCGCGCTGCCGATCTTGCGCGCCGGCGCGACAGCCGGGAAGTTCCAAGGAGTGAGCGCGGCGACCGGGCCCAGCGGCTCGGCGAAGGTCAGGTAACGGTTGCCAGGGGGAGCGGGGATCGTCGTCCCATAGGTGCGACGGCCTTCCTCGGCCGCCCATTCAATCAGTTCGGCCGCGCGGACCACCTCGGCCTCGGACTCACGCATCGGCTTGCCCTGCTCGAGCGTCATCACCAGCGCGATCGCGGTTTTGCGCTCGCGAATCAGCTGGGCCGCGCGCAGGATGGTGGCGCAGCGCTCCGCCGGCGCCGTGTCGCGCCATAGGCGAAAGCCGCGCTCCGCGGCCTCCAATGCGCGGTCAAGTTCACCGTCACCCGCCATCGGCAATTCGCCCAGCATCCCGCCCGTGGCCGGGTTGACCACGGGAATGGCGCCGCCCGAGCCCTGGTAGATCCACTGGCCGTCGATAAGTAGCGCCAGGGAGCCGAAGGTCGGTGCATCAAGTGGGTTGCTCATCGCAGCGGGTCCGGATCGTAGTTGGGAGCAGAGCCCATCAGGGGCGGAAAGTCCAGCACGCCGGCGGTATGGCGACTCACGTTGGCCTCCACCTGCACGTCGAGCACCGTTGGCAGGCCGCTGGCAATTGCCGCCTGCAGGGCCTGCCCGATGTCGGACGGCCTCTCCACACGCACCCCGTCGGCGCCCATTCCACGCGCGATCATGGCGTGGTCGGCCGAGTGCAGTTCTCCAGTCTTCTCGATGCGAAAGCGTGTCGCGAACTCGCGCCCGTAGAAGCCCTTCTGCAGGTCCCGGATCGACACGTAGCCGCAGTTGTTCCAGACCAGCCACACCACGGGCAGTCCGTACTCGACCGCCGTCGCGACGGCGTTGTTGTGCATCATGAAGCCACCGTCGCCGACCACCGCGACAACAGGCCGCTCCGGTGCCGCCAGCTTGGCCCCGAGCGACCCGCACACGCCCATGCCCATGGCCGCCAGACCGCCGGACTGCAGCAGCGTACCGCCGCGACGCACTTTCCACTGTTGAACGACCCAGGTGTGGTTCATGCCGATGTCGGACACGACGATCGAGTTGTCGGGCAGCGAGCGCGTCAGTTCGGAGATCACGCGATCCGGATGAATGGGCACGTCCTCGCGGCTCGCGGTCTTCGCGAGGTCGGCGTCCCAGCGCTGCTTCCAACCACTCCAGCTGTCGGTCCAGGCAGCGCGGGATGTGCGAGCCCGGTTCACTGCTTCCATGCGACCCTTGAAGAGCTCGATGAGCTGACGCACGACGATGCCCGCGCTGGCGGTGATGCCGACGGCAGGGGGATAGTTGCGGCCCAGTTGTGCCGGGTCCTGGTCCACGTGGATCAACTTCTGTGGCGGGATCTGATGCGTCACCCCGTCGCGCCAGCTGCTGGAGCTGCGGTCGCCAAAGCGCGTGCCCAGCGCCAGCAGCACGTCACAGCCGCGCGACGCGCGGTTGGCCGGGTACACGCCGTCGCGGCCAATGGGCCCCAGACAGACCGGATGGGTCTCGTCGATCACGCCCTTGGCCTGCGGCGTGGTGGCGATCGGGATGCCCGTCAGTGCTGACAGCTCCAACAGGTCGTCGCCGATGCGCGAAGTCAGGCAGCCGTTACCGGCCAGGATGAGGGGGCGCTGCGCACCCAGCAGCAGTTCGGCTGCAGCCTGCAACGCGGCCGGGTCGGGACCGGACCGGTAGGAGACGTTGGTTCGCCAGTCTTCAGTGAAGCCGGCCTTCGCGTCGGTCTTCTCATTGAAGACGTTGAGCGGAACGTCGAGGTGAACCGGTCCGACCCGCCCGGACAGCATCGTCGACCAAGCATGCCGCATCATGTCGGGCAGCATCTCCGCACGGGTCGCCTGGAAGCTGCGCTTCACATAGGGCCGCATCGAACTGACGAAGTCGGCTTGGTAGTGGTGGCCGAACTCCTGGAATGGCCCCCGGTTGAACTGCTGCGTCGGCACGTTGCCGGTGATGGCCAGCACCGCGGACGAGTCGAACATGGCGTTTGCGATCGCGACCTGGATGCTGACCGATCCAGGCCCAACCGAAGTGAACGTGGCCAGCGGCTGGCCGCTCACGCGGTAGTAGGTGTCCGCCATGAATCCGGCGGTCTGCTCGTGATGGACAGAGATCGTCGAGATCCTGTCCTGGCGGTCGTACGCCGCATCCATCAACCCAACGTCGCCGTGACCGCACACGCCAATGAGGTGGGGCACCTTCTGGCCGATGAGGTGATCAACGATGACTTCCGCGCCGTTGCGCTCTTGCATTGCGTTCTCCTGCGGGGCGTCTGTGCCCAAACGTGATACAGCGTGCCAAATATCAGCTTATTATTTCGATGTTGTGCCACGGTGTCAATCACCGATCAGTGCTCGGCGACGCCTCGCGGCCCGATCGACAAGGACAAGGAACTCATGGGAATCGATGCCGCCACGCTCACACACGAATCCAGCTACAGACTGCTGACTGTTGCCGTCGTCCCGCGCCCATCGCCTGGCTGAGCAGTGGCATCGAGCCGGCAAGAGCAACCTGGCTCCGTTCAGCACGTTCACCTTCGTGTCGCCATTCCTGCCAATGTTGGGTTTCAACTGCGGGCTGCGCGCCGGCAGGCGCAAGGACGCGTCGCGCAACATCAACCTCTATCGCAAGTACGTGGTGAACATCGCGGACGAGTCGCTGCTCGAGGACTTGCACCTGAGTTCCGAGGACCATCCACCCGAGGCGAGCGAAGTCGAGGTGCTCGGCTTGAAGACCGCATCCGGCGTGTCGATACGCACGCAGCAGCTGGCCGATGTGTCTGCCAGCATGGAATGCTGGCAGAGCCAGGTGCTGAGCTTCGGATCGACCGAGAGCGAGTTCTTCGTCGGCGAAGTGCTGCAGTTCGACGTCCGCGACGATCTCTACAGCAACGGCAAGATCGACACGAAGTTGCTGCGGCCGATCTGTCGGCTGGGCGGGCCTACGACGCGTCCCTGGGTGAGATCATTCACTATAGATTCCGTGGGATGCCTGCCGTCAGACGGGGGCTGAACCAGCACCGGTTGCCCCAGCGTAGGGGGCTGAACGAAGGCTTGAATCAACCCTTCCAGTTGATGTTCGAACTGTCCAGCGGCGGCAGCTGGCTCAGATCGATGTTCTCTTCCTTCAGGACACGGCGGGCGATCTTCCAAATCTCGCCACCGGTGGCCATGCCGCAGTACTGCGAGATGTGCAGCATGATCTCGCGCATCTGGATCAGGGGCACTTTGGTACGCAGCAGGGCATTGCGGAAGTGGTGCTCGAACTCGCCCCAGTGGCCCATTGCGGCCAGCATTGACATGTTGACCAGGCTCAGTGTCTGGCGGGGAATGATGCCGCGGGACCACGTCGTGTGCCAGTTGGTGTTGGTCGCAACGATCTGCCAGTATCGGTCCCACTCCGTCATGTTCTTCATGTTGAGCTCGAACCATTCGTCTCCGGCAATCTCACGGCGCGTCTGCAAGCCTACGGGGGAGAAGTCCTTGAGATCATCGTTGTCTGCGGGCATGGAACTCTTTCAGGTCGTTGGTGAAGGAGAGTGACGGCAACTCGTGCGCTGCTAGCGCTTGACCTTCGAGCCAGATGTCTCGATGACCTTGGCCCACTTGGGGATCTCGTCGCGGATGAACTGGCCGAACTGCTCCGGCGTGCTCGAGGTGGGCTCGACGCCGATTGCCAGCAGCCGGCTGCGAATCTCAGGCATGGCCATTACGTCCACCAGCGCCTCGTTGAGGCTCTTGAGGATCGCCGGGGGAACGCGCGCGGGCGCAACCACCCCGAACCAGCCACTGGTCTCGTAGCCGCGCACGCCTGACTCGGCGATAGTGGGGACGTTGGGGGCGCTCAGCGCGCGCTTCCGGTTGCCCACGGCCAGGATCTTGACCTTGCCACCGTCGAGGTGCGGGCCGACCGACGGCAGATCCAGGAACCCGACCTGCACTCGGCCAGCCAGCAGGTCGGTGATCGCCAGTCCGGTTCCCTTGTAGGGCACGTGCTGCAGCTTTGTGCCTGCCATCACGTTGAGCAATTCGCCCGAAAGGTGCATGGTGGTGCCAGTCCCTGCGGAGGCGAAGAACAGGTTGCCCGGATTGGCCTTGTCGGCAGCAATCAGCGATGCGACATCGTTGGCCGGCACAGAACTGTGTACCACCAGCACGATCGGCAGATCGGCGATCAGAGCGATCGGGGCCAGGTCCTTGACCGGGTCGTACGGCAGCGCATCCATGAGCGTGACGTTGACAACCAGCGGCCCCGGGGATCCCAGGCCGATCGTGTAGCCGTCTGGATCGGCCTTGGCCACGGCGTCGATGCCGATGTTCCCGCCGGCACCAGCGCGGTTGTCCACGAGGACTGTCTGGCCCAAGCGCCTGCCAAGCTCTGGCGCAACGATTCGCGCCAGGCTGTCCGTGCTGCCGCCGGCCGCGAACGGCACGATCAAGCGGATGGGCTTGGTCGGGTAGCTTCCCTGGGCTATGCCAGAAGCGGGAGCCAGTGCCGCCAGGACGGTCACGCCAATCATCAGAGCAACTCTCAGATCGTTTAGCACTTGGCGTGGTCCTTGTGTTCGGTTGTATTCCGGATTATCGTATTGCATAATGGCACGGTATATCGAGAATGGCGGCGCGTCAAGTAGTGACTTCCGCATTACCACGCCGGCTTCCAGTTGCCACCGCGATGTGCCGCGGACAACTTGCGCCCGCTCAATCATCGGCGCACAGCCTGCGCTGACATGAACCGTCTCTGTGCAGTCAACGAAGCGTCACTTGAGGTCGGGGCAGTCGGAACACCGGGCGGCCACGGCTCGTGCGCGCCCGAAGACTTCCAGTGGTAGCGCTCGGGTCGACACTGCCGACGGCAGCGTCAGTGAAGGCAGACGCCTGCTTGTCCTCGGCGGCGCACTCTAGCCAATAGGGCTGGTCGAATGGGACGACAGGAGAGCCCCTCGACTGATAGGGACAGCAGGAAATGATCAACAAGATTGCAGCCTCCATCGCCGACGCAATGACCGGTATCGCGGACGGATCCACAGTGCTGATAGGCGGCTTCGGTACCGCAGGCATCCCACATGAACTCATCGACGGGCTGATTGAACAGGGCGCACGTGACCTGACCGTGGTCAACAACAACGCCGGCAATGGCGACACCGGCCTTGCGGCCCTGCTGAAGACCGGGCGGGTGCGCAAGATCATCTGCAGCTTCCCACGGCAAGCGGATTCGCATGTATTCGACGACTTGTACCGCAGCGGCCAGATTGAACTGGAACTGGTGCCCCAGGGCAATCTGGCCGAGCGGCTGAGGGCCGCGGGTGCCGGTATCGGCGCCTTCTTCACGCCGACGGGTTATGGCACCGAGCTAGCGCGGCACCTCGATGGCAGCCCGAAGGAGACCCGTGTGATCAACGGCAGGCACTACCTGCTCGAATACCCGATCCACGGCGACGTGGCCCTCGTCAAGGCCGAGCGCGGTGACCGCTTCGGCAACCTCACCTACCGCAAGGCCGCGCGAAACTTCGGGCCTGTGATGGCCACCGCTGCCAAGCGCACGGTGGCAACCGTCCACGAGATCGTCGACCCGGGCACGCCAGACCCCGAGGCCATCATCACGCCAGGTATCCACGTCGCAGGCATCGTGGGTGTCGCGCGCGTCGCCACACAGGCCGGCGGATTCAGGCAGACAGCGTGAGGCAGACGGCGATGAGCAGCTACGCCCGACGCAACAAGAGCGAATTGGCCCGGCGGGTCGCGATGGACATCCCAGACGGGGCCTATGTGAACCTCGGCATTGGCATGCCAACTTCGGTGGCCAATTTCATCCCCGCCCACCGAGAGGTCATGCTGCACAGCGAGAACGGCATCCTCGGAATTGGCCCGGCACCTGTAGAGGGACAGGAGGACTACGACCTCATCAACGCCGGCAAGCAGCCCGTAACCCTGCTGCCTGGCGGTGCCTACTTCCATCATGCGGACAGCTTCGCGATGATGCGAGGCGGCCACATCGACATCTCCGTACTGGGCGCATTCCAGGTCTCCTGCACCGGCGACCTGGCCAACTGGAGCACTGGCGAGCTCGGCGCGATTCCAGCCGTGGGCGGTGCGATGGACCTGGCCATAGGCGCCAAGCAGACCTGGGTCATGATGGATCTGCTGAGCAAGACGGGCCTTAGCAAGGTGGTGCGCACCTGCACCTACCCGCTCACCGGCATTGCATGCGTGAAGCGCATCTACTCCGACCTCGCCACCCTCGAGTGCACGCCGCAAGGCCTGCGGCTCATCGACAGGGTCCCCGGTCTCGAGCATGCCGACTTGGAGCGGTACGTAGGTCTGCCGATTCGGGCTTGATCGCGAGGCGCCTGGTTCAGGGCTGCTCGCGACCGTCTGCACTCCCTGCCAGGGGTCGAGGCCCGGGCACTGCAGCTCGGGTGGCAAGACCCGGTTGGGGCGCGTCGCCAAGGCAGGGCACGCCTCCCTGAGAACACTGGTCATCCTGGGTGCGAGATCGCTGCCCAATGCGGCCAAGGGCAAGGCCGAAAGCGTCAACCGCTGGACGTTCAAGCTGCCCGAGCGGCGAGGGTACTGGCGAGCGGTGGTGGCGATTGCCGCCAAGAACGCCCGCACGGCCTGGGCGATGCTTAGCCGGGGCGAGCGCTTCGTGATGCCGGCCTGAGCGCCGGACAGACCAGCAGGACCCGTAGCCCGGAGAACACAGACCGAACCATAACCCACCGCCGCGTGACAGCCAGTGATGTCCCACGTGTAATTGGAACCTGAAGGCGGCGGTTTCGAGGTGAGTTCGACAGAATCGAGCTTGCCAACCTGCAGTCTACGGGCCACATTCAGCCATTCACATCGTTGCGAGAGATACACGATATCGGTGTCGGCGAGTCGGCCTCGTCCGCTGCGGGCGACTTAAGGCAAAGCGCTCACCAGCTTGAAAGTCGACGCCGACACCAGTGTCAGCCCCGACAGCAGTAGCAGCAGGAACAGGTAGCGGGTGAACGTGGCGTCCGACAGGCCCTTGTACCAGCGCGACCCGACCCACGACGCCAATACGATGGGTGGCCCCACCAGTCCGAACAACTGCACCGAGTGGCTGTTGATCACCCCGGTGGCGACGTAAAGCGTCATCGTCAGGATCTGGGTGACGATGAAGAATGACTGATAGGTCGCGCGCTGTTCGTCCTTTGACCAGCCTCGCATCGCACACCACAGCGTCATGGGGGGGCCCGACAAGGCGCTGGCGCCCCCCATCATGCCTGCGGTCCAACCCACGAGCAGGTCGCCGGCGCGACCTCCGTGAGTGATCCGAGGCAGGCGCACGCCGGTCAAGACCACCGAGCAGTACGCGACCAGAACGCTCCCCACGGCGAGGCGGAACACGCTGGCGTTCAGCAGGGGCAGCAGGGCAGCGCCAACGGGCACGCCCAGCAAGCCGCCGATCAGAAACGGGCCGACGCGTGCCGCGCGAATGTTCTTGCGCACGCTGTTGATCGAGATCATCTGCCCGAGGAAGGAGCCGAAGATGACCGTCGGTACCACGAGCTGAGGCTCGATGGACCACGCCCATAGCGACGTGGCGATGAGGCCGAAGGCAAACCCCGAGATGCCCTGGATGAGGCCAGCCACCAGGGCGCCGACAACGATCTGCACGGCCACCGACGCGTCGATGGTCATGCCGGTCCAGCGTAAGGGTGAGCCATGCAGGGCATTGGATGCCACCCAAATTGACTGTCACATCGGCGTAAACACTATTGTCTACAGAATTGTTTCTGTAGAGCATGGAGACTGTCATGAGTCGAACCAAAGATCCAGCAACCCCCATGGCGCGCACAAAGGCGCAGGCGCAGCCACCACTGGCCATTCCCGCCAACCGCATCCAGGAGCTCGTCGATGCGCTGCGCGACCGCATCGCGAGCCAACAGGTGCCTCCCGGCTCCAAGCTGCTGGAACAGGACTTGGCCGAAGAGTTCAATGCGCCGCGCACCGCCGTACGCGAGGCCCTCGCGGCTCTCGAGCAGCGGGGCCTGATCGAGCGCATCCCCAACCGCGGTGCGGTGGTGATGCGGCTGGAAATGTCCCAGGTCCTCCACATCTACGACACGCGGGAGGTTCTCGAAGGCCTGTGTACGCGTCTTGCCACGGAAAAGTCGCAGCCTGAGTCCTGGCAGGACCTGGTTGACCTGTTCCACGGCCCCATGGTGGGCTATGCCGACAACTCCGACTTCGACGCCTTCATTGCCGGCTACGAACTTTTTCGGCGTCGGTCGCAGACCGCGGCGGCTAACCCGGTCCTGACGCAGATGCTGGACAGCATCTACGAGAAGACCCAGGTGCTGATTCGTCGAATCATCATCCTGCCGGGTCGCGCAAAGGTGGGGCTGCAAGAGCATCAGGCCGTGCTGCAAGCCATGCGGCAGGGTGACGCCGAAGCGGCCGAGCGCCTTCGCCGCTGCAACATGCGCAGCGCCAAGGACTGCCTGATGCGCTACCAGAAGTACCTGATGTAGCGGGTGGCCAATGAGCGAAATGCCCAGTTCACCTTTTGGCGCCGCCCGCGTCGATGGCCGCAGCGGCCCACTGGTCGGCATGCGCGTGCTTGAGATCGGGTCCACGGTAGCGGGCCCCTTCTGCGGCCGCCTGCTGGCTGACTTCGGGGCCGAAGTCATCAAGATCGAGCCTCCTGAAGGCGACCCGGTTCGGACGATGGGCAAGCGCTTTCAGGGCAAGTCGCTCTATGCCGCCAGCATCTTCAGGAACAAGGAGCTGGTGTCCATTGATCTGCGCAAGCCAGACGGCCAGGCCCTGGTGGCCGAGCTTGCCACCAAGTGCGACGTGCTCGTGGAGAACTTCCGCCCCGGTGCCCTGGAGAAGTGGGGCCTGGGATATGAGGCACTGTCTGCGCGGAATCCCGGGCTCGTGATGGTGCGCATCAGTGGATTCGGTCAGACCGGCCCCTACAGCCAGCGTGCCGGCTACGGCGTCATAGGCGAGGCCGTCAGTGGCCTGAGGCACCTGACGGGAGACCCGGATCGCGCTCCGTCGCGCGTCGCCGTGTCGATGACCGATTACATCACCGGCCTGTATGCAGCCTTCGGCGCCAGCATGGCGCTGCTGGCCAGGCACCGCACTGGGCGCGGTCAGTGCATCGATGCGGCACTTTATGAGTGTGCCTTCAGCTTCATGGAGCCCTGGATTCCAGCGCATCAGAAGCTGGGGCATGTCGCCATGCGCGCTGGCTCGCGCCTGCCCGAGAGCACGCCGAACAACCTCTACCCGACGGGTGACGACAGCTACATCCACATCACGGCGATGGGCGACGCCGTGTTCCGGCGCCTTGCGGTGGCAATGGCGCAGCCAGCGCTGGCCGACGACCCGCGATTCAAGGATGCGGTGTCCCGCTCGAAGCACGACGACGAGCTCGACGAGCTCATAGGCCAGTGGACCACGGCCCACCAGCTGGCCACGCTGGAATCCGTGTTGGCCCGGGCGAGCGTGCCGGCAACGCGCATCTTCACTATCGCCGACATCTTCGCCGACCCGCACTACGAAGCCCGCCGCGCCATCGTGGAAGCGCCCGACGATGAACTTGGTGGTGTCGCCATGGCGAATGTCGTGCCGCGCCTGTCCGACACGCCCGGCACGGTGCGCCACAGCGGACACCGCGTAGGGCAGGACACCCGACAGGTCCTGCGTTCCGTGCTGGGCCTGCCGGACGAGCGCATTGCCGAACTGTCCGCCTCAGGCGTCGTCCTGTGCGGCCCCGCCACTGCCACCCAGGGCAAGGTATGACCCCAGTCCACCCGACCCTCTCCGCCACCGAGGCCACGATGGCCGAATTCCACCGACGCGAGGCAGCTGCCCTGGCCATGGGCGGCGAAGGCAAGCTGTCGCGCCGCAAGGCCCAGGGTGTGCTGAACGCCCGCGAGCGCATCGACTATCTGTGCGATCGCGGCAGCTTCATCGAGTCGGGCCTCTTCGGCACCTCGGCGACCAATGCCGCCGATCGCGAGAAGACCCCTGCCGACGGCAAGATCGCCGGCTTCGGCCGCGTCCAGTCACGCGAAACGGCACTCGTCGTCAACGATTTCACCGTGATGGGCGCATCCAGCAGCAGCACCAACGGCCGCAAGATCGCCCATATGAAGCAGGTGGCCACGCGCCGCGGCCTGCCGCTGGTCTTCCTCGGCGAATCGTCTGGCGCGCGCATGCCCGACACCATGGGTTCGCGGGGCATGGGAGCCTTGCTTGGCAACGATGGCACGCAGTACCTGCGAACCCGGGAGACGCCCTGGGCATCGGCCACGCTGGGGTACTCCTACGGTTCGTCGTCCTGGTATGCGGTGCTCTCGGACTTCTGCGTCATCCGCAAGGGCGCCGTGCTGGCGGTGTCCAGCGCGATGCTGACTTCCTTGGCCATCAAGGAAGAGGTCGATCCCGAAGACCTGGGTGGCTGGCGAATGCATGCCGAGATCACCGGTTTTGCCGACCTCGTCGTGGACACCGACGAGCAGGCGCTCGACGCCATTAAGACCTTTCTGTCGTATCTGCCCGGGCATCAGAACGAAATGCCGCCAGTGCATGCGGTACCGGAAGGCTCCGGCTCCGAAATGGCGGGCATCCTGAGTTTGCTGCCGCAGCGGCGCACGCAGGTGTACGACGTGCGAACCATCGTGCGCACCATCGTCGACAAGGGCAGCTTCTTCGAACTGAAGGCGCGCTTCGGCAAGGTGGCGGTCACCGGCCTGGCGCGTCTGGACGGGCGAAGCGTGGGCATCGTGGCCAACAACCCCTTGGTCAAGGGTGGCGCGCTGGACACGGAGGCTTGCGAGAAGATCACCAGCTTCCTGGTGCTCTGTGACTCGTTCAACATTCCGGTGCTGACCTTCGTGGACACGCCCGGATTCGTGATCGGTGCCGAGGCCGAGCGCAAGCGCGCCCCCGGCAAGATCATGAACATGATGAACGCGCTCTCGCTGATGACGGTGCCCAAACTGTCGGTCATCCTGCGAAAGAGCTACGGTCAGGCCTACCTCAACATGGGTGGCGGCAAGAACTCGGACGAGGTTGTTGCATGGCCGACCGCCGAGGTCAGCTTCATGGACCCGCGGTTTGCTGTGAAGGTCGTGCGTGGCCTGGACGCTGGCGATCCCGGCTTCGACGAAGCCCTCGCCGACATGAACCGCGGCAATGAGATCTGGGACGCCGCCTCCATCTATGCAGTGCAGTCGGTCATCGACCCGGCGCACACCCGCGCACATCTCATTCGAATGCTGGAGGTGTACCGCAGCCGTCTGAGCAACGGCATCGGCGAGCACCGCCTGGCCAACTGGCCGACGAGCTTCTGACCATGGCCATGTTCAAGAAGGTCGTGGTTGCCAACCGGGGTGCTGTGGCGGCTCGGGTGTTGCGTTCTCTGCGCGCCATGGGCGTTCCCTCGGTGGCGGTCTACTCCGATGCCGATGCGGGCGCGTCCTACCTGTCTCTGGCGCAGGAAGCCGTGCGCATCGGGCCGGCGCCGGCACGCGAAAGCTACCTGAACGTCGACGCACTGCTAGACGTCGTGCGTCGAACGGGTGCCGATGGCCTGCATCCGGGTTACGGATTCCTGTCGGAGAACGCGGTCTTCGCTGCGCAAGTCGAGGCCACTGGCGCACGCTTCATCGGACCGTCCCCGCGCTGGATCGAAGCCATGGGCCACAAGACCCGTGCCCGCGAACTGGCAGCGCGGCACGGCATGCCCGTCGGACACGGTTCGGCCGTGCTCTCGGGCGATGCCGATGCGATGCTCCGAGCTGCCCAGGCCATTGGCTACCCCGTCCTGGTGAAGCCGGCTTCTGGCGGCGGCGGCATCGGCATGCTGCCCGCGCGATCGCCGCAAGAGCTGCTGGGTGCGATAGAACGGGCTTCGTCCATGGCGCAGCGCGGTTTTGCCAACGCCGAGGTGTACCTCGAGCGCCTGGTGGACCGCCCCCGCCACGTCGAGTTCCAGATCCTGGGCGATCGACATGGCGGCGTGGTTCACCTGCACGAGCGGGACTGTTCGGTGCAGCGCCGCCACCAGAAGCTCATCGAGGAGTCGCCGGCACCGGGCATCGACCGGAAGATCGTGGGGGCGCTTGCCGAGCGAATTGCGCAGACGCTGCGGACCATGGGCTACGACAACATAGGCACCGTCGAGATGCTGATGGGTCTCGACGGCGAATTCAGCTTCCTGGAAATGAACACGCGCTTGCAGGTCGAGCACGGCGTAACCGAGGAGATCAGCGGTGTCGACTTGGTGGCGGCCCAGGTCCGCTCGGCCGCCGGTGAGCGTCTGGGCGATATCCTTCCCTCCTCCATTCCGTGCAGCGGGCACGCCATCCAGGCGCGCGTGTATGCCGAGGATCCCAAGCGGTTCTTGCCTTCGCCCGGTCGGCTGGACGTGTTCGTTCCGCCATGCGACCCCGATGTTCGCGTCGAGTGCGGTTATGACCAGGGCCAGGAAGTCACGCCGCACTACGACCCGCTGCTCGCCAAGGTGATCGTGCATGCGGCCACGCGCGACGAGGCCATCGAACGCCTGATGAAGGCCTTGCGCGCCTTTCGCATCGAAGGTGTCAAGAACAACATTCCCGCGCTCCTGGAAATTCTGGCATCGCCGGAGTTCCGAGCCGGCGACGTCCATACCGGCCTGCTGGCTGATGTGATGAACCATCCCGTGCGCGCCTGAGCCGGCGGCATTACGAACACAACGTCAGGAGCCGCAGTGAGCAAGACCGAAGCGAAGGCAGATGTAACGGGGTCCGTGTGGAAGATCGTGGCCGCCGTGGGCACCCGCCTGGAGGCGGGCGACACGATCATGATTCTCGAATCCATGAAGATGGAGATTCCGGTGCTGGCTGAAGACGGCGGCACCTTGGTGGAGTTGAGCGTGACCGAGGGCGCGGCCGTCCGTGAAGGGCAGGTCGTTGCGGTGCTGGAAGCCTGACGATGACCTCGGCTTCCACCCACCCTGGTCAAGAAGTGGCGACGGACGCCGACGATGCAAGCTTGGCGGAACTGCGTTTTCGCCGTGCCCAGGCCGAGCAATTGGGGGGCGAGGCTGCCGTGGCCAAACACCACGAGCAAGGAAGGCTGACGATTCGCGAGCGCATCGGCGGACTGGTCGACGAGAGTTCGTTTCAGGAGGTCGGCAAGCTCACGGGCCAAGGCCGCTACGAAGGCGACAAGCTGATCGGCGTGATACCCGCCCCGTACGTGATGGGGCTGGCCTCCATCGGCAACCGGCCCGTGGCGGTCGGCGGCGAAGACTTCACGGTACGCGGCGGCACCAGCTGGAGCGGCGACCGCAAGAAGGGCGGGCAAGGCGGCTTCGTCGAAGACCTGGCGCACCAATACCGCCTGCCGCTCGTGAACCTGATCGACGGTGCGGGTGGCAGCGTCACCTCCATCAACCGCCGCGGACACTCCGTCTTCCCTGGCGTGCACGGCTTTGAGAGGTCGGTGCAGTTGATGGGTGAAGTGCCGGTGGTCTGTGCGGTGCTGGGCACTGCCGCCGGGGGTCCGGCGGGGCGGGCCATCCTGGCGCACTGGTCGGTGATGGTGAAGAACACGAGCCAGGTCTTCGCCGCGGCCCCTCCTGTGGTGGAGCGCTCGCTCGGCCAGAAGGTCACGAAGGAAGAGCTGGGCGGGCCCGGTATCGCGGCCGACGTGGCGGGCACGATCGACAACGTGGCCAACGACGAGAAGCACTGCTTCGAGCTCATTCGACGCTACCTCAGCTACATGCCGCAGAACGTGTGGGAGTCGCCGCCGGTGGTGCACTGCGACGACCGCGTCGACCGCTGCGAAGACGCGCTGGCCCGCATCGTCCCCGAGAGCCGTCGCACGCCCTACGACATGAAGAAGCTGGTTCGCCTGGTGGCGGACCGGGATTCGGTCTTCGAAATCCAGCCCAGCTTCGGCAAGGCCGTGATCACCTGCCTGGCCCGCATGAATGGCAAGGTGGTGGGCATCGTCGCCAACAATCCGATGATCTATGGCGGGGCCATCGACGTTCGTGCCGCGCGCAAGCAGACCCACTTCGTCGAACTCTGCGACTGCTTTCACATTCCGCTGATCTTCTTCGTGGACGTCCCAGGCTTCATGGTGGGCAAGGACGCCGAGGCCGCCGCCACGCTGCGCGAGGGCATGCGCAGTGTCTACGTGGGTCTGCAGGCAACCGTGCCCATCTACACGGTGGTCATCCGCAAGTGCTACGGGATGGCCGGCATGGGGACCACCGACAAGAACGGCCTTGACCTGAAGATCGCGTGGCCCAGCGCCGAGTGGGGCTCGCTGCCCATCGAGGGCGGCGTAGCTGCTGCCTTCCGAAAGGACATCGCCAACGCGGCCGACCCCAAGAGTCGCGAGCGCGAGATCGAGGCCGAGTTGCGAGCCCTTGCGTCGCCCTACCGCACCGCCGAGGCCTTTGGTGTTGAAGAAATCATCGACCCCCGTGAGACGCGCCCATATCTGTGCCGTTTCATCGATGCGGCGCAAGGCCGGCTGCTGACCACGCTCGGCCCGAAGCCCAAGTTTGGAGTGCGCCCTTGAACCGATCGGCGCCATCCGGCGCAGGGGCGAGGTGGCGCCGCCACCCTGATCGACCTAAAACCAAGGAGACAAGGCAATGGACAAGAGAACCCTGATCGGCAGCCTGCTGGCCGCTGCCGCCCTGAGCTTCGGTGGCCTTGCCCGCGCCGAAGTCGACGAGGTCAAGCTGGCTTCGCAATACGGCATCGGCTACCTGCCGCTGACAGTGATGCAGGTCGACAAGCTGGTGGAGAAGCATCTGGCTAAGACCAATATGGCCAGCACCAAGGTGTCCTGGATGCGTCTGGCGGCCGGTGCAGCGGCCAACGATGCATTGCTTTCCGGCGGGCTGCACTTCGCGTCGGGGGGCACTGGGCCGGCCATCATCCTTTGGGACAAGACGCGTACGTCGCTGGATGTGCGCGGCGTCGCCGCACTCTCTTCGATGCCGAACCTTCTGGTGACGCGTAACCCCTCCATCAAGACGGTGCGCGACTTCACCGAGAAGGACCGCATCTCGATGGCCGGCGCCGGGTCTTCGGTGCAGACGGTGTACCTGCAAATGGCGGTCTCGAAGGAGTTCGGCATCGAGAACTTTCGCAAGCTCAACCCGTTGATGGTGAATCTGCCGCACCCCGAGGGCCTGCAGACGCTGATCTCTGGCTCGGCCGAGATCACGTCCCTGTTCACGTCGCCGCCCTTTCAATACACGGCACTGGCCAGCCCTGGCGTGCGTACGGTGCTGAACTCCTACGACATCATGGGCGGTCCGAACACCTTCCTCATGGTGTGGGCCACCAACAAGTTCCGTGAGGCCAACCCCAAGGTCTACCGGGCCGTGCTCGACGCCCTGCGCGAGGCGACTGCATCCATCAATGCCGACAAGCGACGCGCCGCCGAGATGTATGTCAAGGAAGGGGGCGGCAAGGAGTCCGTCGAACAGATCCTGAAGATGATGAACGACCCGCAGGTCGAGTACACGCTGGCGCCTCAGCGCTTGCTGCCGTACGCGCAGTTCATGAACAAGGTCGGAACGCTGAAGAACAGCCCGGCCAGCTGGAAGGACCTGTTCTTCCCTGAGATCCACGAACTGCCAGGCAGCTGAACGGCGCCCTCCAGCGTTCACGATGAAGGACCTGGCATGACCACCACCAGCGCGGTGTCGCCCTTGTTGCGCGTTGCCGGCGTGACCCTGCAGTACAAGACCCACGAGCATCTGGTCACGGCCAGCTATCGGGTGAGTTTCGACGTGCTGAAATCGGACCGGTTCGTTCTCCTGGGCCCCTCGGGCTGCGGCAAGTCGACCTTGCTCAAGGCGGTCGGGGGCTATATGACGCCAATCGAGGGCACCATCAGCCTGAACGGCAGGACGGTCAGCCGCCCGGGACCCGACCGTGTCATGGTGTTCCAGGAGTTCGATCAGCTGCTGCCCTGGAAGACCGTGCGGCAGAACGTGGTGTTCGCGCTGGAGGCTTCCAGGCGCTTGTCGGGTCCGGAGGCCGACGAGCGAGCCATGGCCTATATCGAGAAGGTGGGCTTGACGAAGTTTGCCGATGCCCTACCGCACACGCTGTCCGGTGGTATGAAGCAGCGCGTGGCGATCGCGCGCGGGATGGCGATGGAGCCCGACATCCTCCTGATGGACGAGCCCTTTGCTGCGCTGGATGCGCTGACGCGCCGCAAGATGCAGGATGAACTTCTGCAGCTCTGGGAAGACACACGCTTTACCGTGCTCTTCGTGACCCACTCCATTCCAGAGGCGGTGCGCATCGGCAACCGCATCCTGCTGCTGTCGCCGCACCCGGGGCAGGTCAAGGCGGAACTCAACGGCGATGGCCATGACCGGGTCGACCCCTACACGGGCGTAGCCCTTTCCGACCGAATCCACGGAATGCTGTTTGCAGACGCCGTGGAGTCCACCGAGGCTGAGTCGCATGCATGAGCCCCAGCAGATCCGGCCGGAAGTGGTGCGGGAGCATGTACCGGAGCACCAGTTCGGCGTCGTTCAGCAACCGCTGACGCTCATGGAGCGCGTCTACAACCTGGCTTGGGTGCGCAAGGGTCTGATCCTGATGGCCTTGGCCGCGGTGTGGCAGGCCTACGCCATGTTCCTCAAGAACGACCTGCTGCTGCCGACCTTCACGACCACGCTGGATGCCTTTGTCAGCCGCACGCTGACGGGTGAGTTGCCGGGCAAGGCCCTGGTGTCGATCAAGGTGCTGTTGCAGGGCTATGTCCTCGGGATGGTCCTGGCCATGCTGCTGACGGTGCTGGCGATGGCCTCTCGCCTGGGCAACGACCTGCTCGAGACGCTGACGGCCATGCTCAACCCCTTGCCCGCCATCGCGCTACTGCCGCTGGCATTGATCTGGTTCGGGCTGGGAAGCAGCAGCATCGTCTTCGTGCTGGTGCACGCCGTGCTCTGGCCCGTCGCCCTGAACACGCATGCAGGCTTCATGGCGGTTTCCAACACATTGCGCATGGTGGGCCGCAACTACGGCCTGCGAGGGCCCGCCTATGTGGCGAAGATCTTGGTGCCTGCCGCGTTGAGCAGCATCCTGACGGGCCTCAAGATCGGTTGGGCATTCGCTTGGCGGACCTTGATCGCCGCGGAATTGGTCTTCGGCACCACATCGGGGTCGGGTGGCCTGGGTTGGTTCATTTACGAGAACAAGAACACGCTCGATATACCTGTTGTCTTTGCCGGGCTCTTCGCTGTCATCGTGATCGGCCTTGCAGTCGAGGGCATCGTGTTCCGGACACTTGAAGAACGCACGGTTCGGCGGTGGGGGATGCAACACTGAGGGGCCGTCCCAGCTAACCTCCTGCTGTCATGTGGTCCGTCCTGAAAAACCCGCTCTCGACACCCGGGCCGCGCCGCTGATTTGGTCGGCGCCTGGGCGTCGTGGCGTCTGGCACCTGCTCGCGGGCCAGGTCGATGCCCACGAACTCGCGCATCGCTTGGCTGTCGTACAGCGTGTCTTCCAGAGCCTCGTCGGCAAGCGTGTACCACTGCTGCAGGAAGTACATGCTCAGCATGCAGGGCACCCCAACGGGCAGGCGCCCCACCTTGCCTCTCTTGGGGTAGTGCGGTTCGATCAAGGCTTTCGGCCGCGCTCCCACGGGACGACCTTTGCCATCTCGCCCAGGAACTTCTCGCGCCGCGTCCGGCGCTTCTTGCCTGCGTGCTCCAGGCTCGCAAGACTTGTCTGCTTCATGCCAATGATCATCGCCACGTCTCGTCGGCTTGCCTATCATGGCCTGCCCGGATTGAACGGCGGTTCCCTAGACTAGGAAGAGCGTGGGACGCGATGGGACGTTGCCGCACGGCCCGGGACGGCGCAGAATGTCGTCGGTTCGACGTCTCTTTGCTGCATGCGCAGCGCGGGGGAACAGGCGGTGGAACAGCGCCGTGTGCCCAGTCTGTTTTCTCAATGGAGACAAGAACTTGCGCCGCCGTTTCGAGTCCCACTGCATACTGGGGAACCCTCAGGTGCTATGCGTACGCAGGGCCCGCACCGACCGGAGTCCGCGCCTGCCATGATTTCGATGCAAGGGGTTGCTTCATCCCTGATTGCCAGAAACGAATCCTGGGTGCGCAAACAGGCCAGTGCGCTGGCGCGACGCACGCCTTCCAACGTCGAAAAGGCCGACCTGATCCAGGCCGGTCTGATTGCCGTGGCACAGTCGGCGCTGGGGTTCAAGTGGGAAGGCGAGCCTGACAGCCAAGACGCCAAGGACGCATTCGTGCGCTACGCCAAGCTGCGCGTCAAGGGCGCCATGATCGACGAACTGCGCCAGATGGACCACCTGGGCCGCACGCAGCGGCGCCAGTTCAAGGTGGTGCAGATCGCACGCGAACGTTGGCGCGGCGACCACGATGCCGCGCCGAGCCTGACCGATCTGAGCGGCGTGTGCGGCATCAGTGTGGACGAAATTGCCCGCCTCGAGCACGCCGCACTGGCGGCACAGACCGAGAGCCTGGCCGACGACTCGGACGTGCCCGAGCACGCGCGGCAGCAGCAGCCGGCCACGCCCCACGACGAAGTGGAAGCGCGCGTGGATACTGCCATGCTGATGCGCCGGCTAGAGACCTTTTTTGCCACACTGCCGCCGCGCCACCGCGAGGTGATCGACGCGTACCTCGGGGTGGGTCTGACGCCGGTGCAACTGGCCAGCGCCTGGAACGTCACGCCGTCCAGCGTGTCGCAACTGTACAAAGCCGTGTGCCGCCGCGTGGCGCGCCACTTCCGGCACGACGACAGGCGCACCAGCGATCGATCCGGCCCACCCCGGGGGGCGCAGCTCGACGAACTGGTGGCCCTGCGCGAAGCCGAGCTTGCCCAGCCGGCCGGTGCCGGGCCCTGGGGCGAACTGGTGCAAAAGGCCTTGACCCTGCCCAACGAGCGCTTCAGCCCGCGCGGCCCACCCGGTCCGCTGGTGGTGGACGCGGCCACGAGGTGGGGATGACTCCAGCCTCGCCCCAGTCCGTGATTGCACGCCGCGCCTGACGCAGCGACACGGTTGCTGATCTGAACCGCCCCGGGCTTTGAGGAGGCTCCTTCGATTGAGAATGGAGCCAACATGAGGAAGTCCCCGAAGTTTTCCCCCGAGGTGCAGGAGCGTGCGGTGCGCATGGTCTTCGACGCCAAGGACCAGTACCCGTCGCAGTGGGCGGCGATCGAGTCGATCGCCAGCAAGATCGGCTGCACGGGCGAGACGCTGCGCAAGTGGGTGCGCCAAGGCGAACGCGACAGCGGCGTACGGCCTGGTCCGACGACGACCGAGCAACTGCGCATCAAGGAACTCGAGCGCGAGGTGCGCGAGCTGCGCAAGACCAACGAGATCCTGAAGTTGGCCAGCGCGTATTTCGCCCAGGCGGAGTTCGACCGCCAGCTCAAGAAGTGAACGCCTTCATCGACGGGCACCGCGCTCGTTGCGGGGTCGAGCCGATCTGCAGCGCGCTGCAGGTCGCCCCGTCGGCGTACCGGCGCCATGCGGCGCGCCAGCGCGACCCTGCGCTGTTGACCGCACGAGCCCGCCGCGATGCCCAGTTGCTGCCGCAGGTGCAGCGCGTGTACGACCAGAACCTGCGGGTCTATGGTGCCGACAAGGTCTGGCGCCAGCTCAGGCGCGAAGGCACGGCCGTGGCGCGCTGCACGGTCGAGCGGCTAATGCGGCTGCGCGGGCTGCGAGGCGCACGCCGCGGCAAGGCGGTGCGCACCACCGTGCCCGATGCCAAGGCGACCTGCCCGCGGGATCGGGTCAACCGGCATTTCAAGGCCGAGCGGCCGAACCAGCTGTGGGTGGCGGACTTCACCTACGTCTCGACCTGGCAAGGCTTCGTGTACGTGGCCTTCGTCATCGATGTGTTCGCCCGGCGCATCGTCGGCTGGCGCGTCAGCAGTTCCATGCAGACCGACTTCGTGCTCGACGCACTGGAGCAGGCGCTGTACGCGCGTCGGCGCGAGCGCGAAGGCGACCTGGTGCACCACAGCGACCGCGGCTCGCAGTACGTCTCGATCCGCTACAGCGAGCGGCTGGCCGAAGCCGGCATCGAACCCTCGGTGGGCAGCACCGGCGACAGCTACGACAACGCGCTGGCCGAAACCATCAACGGGCTGTACAAGGCCGAGATCATCCACCGGCGCGGGCCCTGGAAGACACGCGAGGCGGTCGAGTTGGCGAGCCTCGAGTGGGTCTCGTGGTTCAACCACCATCGCTTGCTGGAGCCCATCGGCTACATCCCGCACGCCGGCCGAAGCCGAGGCAAACTGCCGGCGCCAACAAGCTCAGGACTCCACCACAACCAAGCCTGCCCTGTCGGCAGCGCTGCAGGAGGGTTGAACCATGAGTACATGGCCCAACCGGGGGGCCTCCGGCCGCCCCTGCGGGGGGCTGGAACAGAGAGAAACCGAAAAGCCAAAACCGTCAGGCCAAGCCGGTCTGACTCAAGCCAACAGGCCTCCTCGAAACCCGGTGCGGTTCATATTGAAACGGGTGTTGCGCTTCGGACTTGAAACCGCCGCCTCTGTACCCAGCGAAGTGCGGCAAGAATGGCGGGCCTAGGCACCGCTTTTGCTGCGATCGTTTCCGCGAGTAGTGCCGATACTGCCTGCATACGATGCGGGGAAAGTGAGCGCTTTGCCAATGCCTCCGCGGGTTGGACCGAGAGTAGGCCCATGACTGTCTTCGCTCCACGTGTTGAAAGCTTCGTCGCAGTGCTCGATGGTGCTGTCGAGGCGCAGCTGGGCTTGACGCGACGAGTCCTTCGCCGTGCGGTGCTGCGGACGTCGCCCGGCGAGGACGTCCTGGACCCGGGTGCCCATTTGCGCTGCCGTTTCGGGCGCTGGTTCGTGCAGAGCCGCGAGACATTCGAGCAGGTCGGTGCGGCGGCCACGTCGCGGCTGCTCGAGCAGCACGAGCGCATGCATGATTCGGCGCGCGCGCTGCGCACCGACCTGCTAGCCGAGCGGCACGGCAATTCGGCTGATCCGGAGGCCTTCGAGGCCTGGCAGGCCGCTCAGGTTGCGGAGATCGCACACCGCAAGACCGCAGCTCTCGCCCGTAGCGTGCGGCACGACCCGTTGACCGGCCCGCCGTTGGGCTACGGATTCGCGGACGAGTTCGCGCGTTGCAGGGCGCTGGACAACCGCAGTGGGCAGCTGACGGTACTGATCATTGCCGATGTGGATCACTTCATACGTGTCAATGACATCCACGGCCACAGTGTGGGCGACCAAGCCATGTTATTTGGCGAGCATCCTGCGGGCGCAGGCGCGCGCAGACGAGCCGGGGTTCCGCTTCGGTGGCGAGGAGTGCCTCGTGATTCTTCACGCCACGAACGAGTCGGCGGCCGGGAACGCCGGCGATCGCCTGCTGCAAGCTCTCCGCGACGCGCCGCGGCAACTGGCCGACGGCGGGTCACTGAACCTGCGCGTCAGCGCCGGGCTGGTCGTGGTCGAGGCACAAGAGTCGGTGGCCCAGGCGGTCGAGCGTGCCCGCACAGCGCTCTATGCGGCCAAACGGGCCGGCCGCGACCGCTGGATGTGGGGCCAGGCATGAAACGCCAACACATCGAGCGCTCGCCATGAACACGCTGCTCATCGACGACGATCCTCTGGCGCTCAAGCTGCTGACTCGGCAATTGGAGCGAGTCGGATGCGTCGGGGTCCTGCATTGCGAGCGCGCCGAGGAGGCGATGACGCTGCTGAAGACCCGGTCCGAGGCGATCGGGCTGGTATTCTGCGATCTGCAAATGCCGGGCATCGACGGCGTGGAGTTCGTTCGTCACCTGGCGGGCATCGGCTACAGCGGCAGCCTGGTGCTTGTCAGCGGCGAAGACGGGCGCATCCTGAAGGCCGTGGCCAAACTCGCACGCGCGCACCGGATTCACGTCCTCGGGATGCTGCAAAAGCCGATCAAGAACGAGCAGCTGAGCGAAGTGCTGGCCAGCCATGCGGCGCGCAAGGTCGTGCCCTGGCGCGCGGCCCAGGGCGAATTCGAGCCCGCCGAGCTCGAGCGCGCCATTGCCGGTGACGAACTCGTCATTCACTACCAGCCCAAGGTGGCACTGGCCGGCGGCGCGCTGATCGGCGTCGAGTCGCTCGTGCGCTGGAACCATCCGCAGGCCGGACTGGTGTACCCGGATCGTTTCATCACCTTGGCCGAGGACCACGGCCTCATCGACGCGCTGACGCTCGCCGTGCTGGCCGCCGCGTTGCGCCAATCACGCAGATGGCGCGACGCCGGGCTGGACCTGCAGGTGGCCGTAAACGTCTCGATGGACAATTTGGCCTCACTGGACCTTCCCGACTCGGTCGCGCAGTTGGCAAGCGAGATCGGGGTCGAGCCGTCGAGGCTGGTGCTGGAAGTGACGGAGAGCCGCCTGATGAAGGATGTGCGGGCGCCACTGGACGTGCTGACGCGGCTGCGCCTGAAGGGGGTCAGCCTGTCGATCGACGATTTCGGCACCGGCCATTCGTCGTTGGCCCAATTGCGCGACATTCCGTTCGACGAACTCAAGCTGGATCGAAGCTTCGTCCACGGCGCTGCCGGGGATACGTCGCTCGGCGCCATCATCGAGGCAACGCTTGCGATGGCGCGCCAGCTCGGCATGAAGACGGTCGCAGAAGGCGTGGAGGACCAATCCGATCTTGATTACCTGCGCGCGCACGGCTGCGATGTAGCGCAGGGGTATTTCATCGCGCGGCCGATGCCGGGAGCCGATCTGGTGGGCTGGCGAGTCGCCTGGGAATCGCGTCGCCGCGAATTGATGGCTATCGCAGCATGACGGCCACAGCCCGAATCCTGGTGGCCACTGATGTGGTTGGCGATGCGGATCTCGTCAAGAAGCTGCTGCGCGACGAGTTCGACAATGTGGCGGCCTCGACCGATCAGGATCGCGTGATTGCCGATTTCGAAAGACAACGGCCCGAGGTACTCATCCTGACCTTCAACTGCCTGGAGAAGGCCGAGCGGTACTACCTTGGCCTGTATCGCCTGAGCACCTTGGTCCATACATTGCCGCACCGAACCCTGATCCTGTGCAACAAGGACGACCTTCGGCGTGTTTACGAGCTGTGCAAGAAGGAGTACTTCGACGACTACGTGCTGTTCTGGCCCTTGACACACGACGCACCGCGCCTGCCGATGGCGGTGCATCACGCGCTGCGTCAACTGGCCGCCAGCGGTACAGGCGCCCCGACGGTGGCCGAGTTCGCTGCTCAGGCGCGACGCTTGGCGGCAGCCGAGTCGCTTCTGGAACAGTATGCGGCACGAGGCGGAGCGCGCATTGACGTTGCAAGCCGCTCACTCGAGCAGGCGCAGTACGGCATCGGATTGGCCCTGGACGGCTTCTCGCACCAACTGTCGCAGGGCGACCTGCGCGACCTGGTCGACGTCAAGGACGTGCCGGGTTTCCAGCGCGAGATCGACCGTTTGAAGACAGGGGAGATCGCGACACGTCTGGGGGCCGTCGCCGCTGCCGTGCAACCCGTCCGTGATTGGGCGGGTGCACTCAAGGAGGAACTGGCGCCTCAATTCGAAGCTGCACGCGCGCTTCAAACGCTGGCCGAGCGTGTGCACCCGCTCATGTTGATCGTGGAGGATGACGAATACCAGCACAAGCTGCTGCGCCAACTGCTGCGAGACGAGAACTTCGAGCTTCTGTTTGCGACATCGGGAACCGAGGCCCTTGCCACGTTGCGCAAGCGCGAGCCCGACCTGATCCTGATGGACGTGGGTCTGCCCGACATCGACGGCATCGAAGCGACGCGCCGCATCAAGTCGGTCGACCGGTTCGCAGGCGTACCGGTGCTCATGATCACCGGTCACAGCGAGAAGGAAATAGTCATGCAGAGCGTGAAGGCTGGCGCCTCCGGCTTCGTGGTCAAGCCATTCAACAAGGAACTACTCCTCGCCAAGGTCCGCGCTTACTCGAGCCCCGCCGAGCCAACCAACGTTGCCTGACGTGTGCGTTGTTCAGTGCCTGCATTGATCACTGGTCCACTTCCAACCAACTGCGCGTCGGAAGCAATCTCCGTGGCCACAATGAGCTCTACACCTGAGTTCATACCTTCATCTGCATCAGGTTCGGACGACGTTCTGCCCAGGCTTCGAACCAGCGGCCAATATCCTCCGCCCGCATGGGCTTGGCGATGAAATAGCCCTGCGCCGTGTCACAACCGGCTGCGCGCAGGAAATCCCAGTCTTCCTGATCTTCAACGCCCTCTGCCACCGTCTTCATGTCCAGCTTTCGCGCCATGTCAAGGCTCGCTTCGAGTATGGCTCGAAGAGACGGGTCACGGCTGGCGCCATGGACGAAACTCCGGTCCACCTTCAGTTCGTCGAAGGGAATATATCGGAGCTGGGAAAGCGACGAGTGCCCGGTGCCAAAATCATCGATAGACAGGCTGATATGCTTCAGGCGCAGGCGGGCAAGTATGTCGAGCGATGCGAGAGGGTTCTTCATCAACCGGCTTTCCGTCACCTCCAACACCAGGCACGATGGTGATACCCCCGCCTTGGCGGCCGCACGCGCGGCGAAATCTGGAAACTCCAGGGAATCGAGATTGTCCATCGACACATTCACCGCCACATGCAGGGACAATCCGGTATCCAACCAGATGCGTGCCTGGCGCAAGGCATTTGCCAGCACCACGCGCGTCAGTTCATCAATGTGACCATGCTCCTCCGCGGTGGCGATGAACTGATCTGGAAACACCAAACCGTCCTGGGGGTGCTGCCAGCGCACCAGGGTTTCCACCCCACTGACCACGCCGGAGGCGAGATCGACCTTAGGCTGGTAGCAATTGATCAGCATCCCCCCAGTGATGGCGCGCCACAGTTCATCGGATGCATATGTCTTGCGGGCGGCATGGGACGACATGCCTTCTCGCAGGGATTGGTTCGCCAGTACCTGGCGCAGTTGCTCTGGAGAAATCGGCTTGTGCAAGACACCGAGCACATCAAGCTGATGTGCCCTGGACAGCCTTTCGGCAGTCTGCAGGATGCGTCCATCCTCACCGCTGACCAGCACCAGCCCGCCGGCGTATTTAATTCGCACCAACTGCCGCACGAATTCAACGCCATCCATCCCTGGCATTTGCAGGTCGCAGAATATCAGGCCGAACACGCCGTCGCCGGATTCCAGCAGGGCCAGTGCATCCGTTGCACGCTCGCAGGAAGTGACATCATTGAGGCCAAGGTTTGCCAGTTGACGCGTGAGAAGTTTGCACGCAAAAGACTCATCATCGACTAGCAGGACTTTCATATTGTTTGTCAGCATGTTGTTCATTGTTCTTCCAGAAGCGCGGCGATTACTGCCTCAACTTGTGCCAACGCAGTTTCAAATTCCGCCATGCCTTGCGCGATAGCCGTCTTGTCCCCTGTCTTGCCGAAATTCTCCAACTCGGCGCACAAATCGCCCAGCGCCATTGCGCCCACGGAGCGGGACGAGGACTTGAGCTTGTGCGCGATGGAACAGACATACCGCGTATCTCCGGCAGCCAGGGCTGCGCGCATCTCCGCGGCAAGACGCCGGGCCGACGCGAGGTAGTCGGCAAGGAATTCATGTACGGTTGCCTGGTCATCTCCGACCAGACTTCGCAGCACGCTGATATCCACTGACGGGAATGCCGGGCGAGGTTGTGCGCCGCCGCGTTCCGGCGGCAGGTCAGGCGCTTTGTTTTCGCTTGTCTTGTTTCCGCCTGTATGGGGTAACCATTTTTCCAGCGTGGTTCTGAGCAGGTGGAGTTGCACCGGCTTGGTCAGGTAGTCATCAATGCCCGAGGCGTGAGCGCGATGTGCCTCGCCCCGCAGCGCGTTGGCTGTGAGGACCACGATGGGCATGCGGCTTCGTCCTGCCTCTTCCCGGCGGATGGTTTCAGCCAGCGTATAGCCATCCATTTCCGGCATGTGCAGATCGGTCAGCAGCAGGGCATAGCGCCCCTCGTGCCATAACCTCATGGCCTCCGTACCGGTGCTGGCGACTTCTGCCGCATACCCGAGCAATTCGAGTTGCCGCAGAATCACCCTCTGGTTGATATCGTCGTCCTCGGCAATCAGGATGAGTCGGTCCTGGGCGCGTGCCTCGGCAATGGTGGGTTGCTCGATTTCGCCCGCCAGGGGTTCTTCAGGCCTGTCGTGGAAGATTTCCGGGGAAGCGCGGCCCGCGGCTACGGCAACGGCACGCAGCAAGGTCAGCCGGCGCAGCGCATCGCCATCCATGCTGATCGTGTTGGCATCGACGACTCTGCAACGAACGCGGCGTCCGCGCGTGATCAGCAGATAGCGTATGTCAGGCACGGCGGAAAGAGTGGAAAGCAAGGCAGCCGGCACGGCCCCTCGCTCAGCTACCAGGATCGCCACGGCCGGCGCGGGAAGCTGGGTGGCCGCCCGCACAGCAGTTTCCGCATCAGCTGCCAGACACACTCTTGCACCGGCATGTTCGAGATAGGTGCGTAAATCGCCTGCCTGGAGCGTCGGGCTTTCCAGAACAATACAGCCCAATCCTGAAAGATCGGGCAGTGCGCGCTCGGGTTGTTCAGCGGCAGGCTCGAACGGCAAAGTCACGGTGAACGTGGTGCCCTCCCCGGGCATGCTATCCACGGCTATCTCTCCCTTCATCAGGTCCACCAGGCGTTTGCAGATGGCCAGTCCCAGTCCGGTGCCGCCGAAGCGCCGGGTGGTCGAAATCTCGGCTTGCGTGAATGGCTTGAATAATGCCTTCATCGTCTCCGGGGCTATGCCGATGCCGTTGTCGGCGACGCTGAGCACCAGCTGCAACGGCGCAGCATCCGCAAGGGTCGCCCGTATGGACACATGGCCCTGCCTGCCGGGACGCCCTGAGGAGAACTTGATTGCGTTGCCTAGCAGGTTGTAGAGCACCTGACGCAGCCGTACGTCGTCGGACAATATCCGTTCCGGAATGTCCGGCGAGACGAACACGGTCAGTTCCACACCTTTGCGTGTGGCAACCGGCACCAGCGAATTGCACAGGCCTTCGACCAGGTCAGCCACGCAAACCGGCATCCGATCGAGTGCCATCCGGCCGGCCTCGATCTTCGAAGAGTCCAGGATGTCGTCGATGATGCCCAGCAGCGCATTGGCGGACTCCCGGATCGTCCCGACCAGGTCGGCCTGGTGTTCCGACAGCCGGCTGTGCATGAGCACGTCCACCATACCGACGACGCCGTTCATCGGGGTGCGGATTTCGTGGCTCATGGTGGCCAAAAAGGCCGATTTGGCCCGGTTGGCGTCATCGGCCTCGCACCGCGCCTGCTCCAGGTCTGCAGTGCGTTCCGCCACCCTGTGTTCGAGGTTTTCATTGAGTTGCAGCAGCGCCGCCTCGGCCTGCTTGCGATCGGTAATATCTTCCTTTATCGCCAAATAGTTGGTTGTGCCACCATCGGCACCACGCACCGGTGAGACAAAGAGGGATTCGATATATTCGCTGCCGTCCTTGCGCCGGTTGATGAGCTCGCCTTTCCAGCTTTCGCTGCGCGTCAGCCGGGCCCACATGTCGCGGTAGGCTTCAGGTGGATTCTTGCCGGACTGCAGGATGCGGGGGTTTTGGCCGATCACCTCTTCACGGCTATAGCCGGTCACCCTGACGAAGCCCTCGTTCACATATTCGATATTTGCATCCAGGTCGGTGATGACAATCGAGTTGGGGCTTTGCTCCACCGCCAGA
>JACZKT010000511.1 GCA_014859905.1 Rubrivivax sp. | reverse complement strand
GCGCCGCGATCACGCGCACCGCGCCGCCCAGCAGCGCGGGCAGTCGCGCCAGCAGCTCGCGCGCGCCGGCCATCTCGCAGACCAGGCCGTCGCAGATGCGCACCGTGAGTGCCGGTGCCGCGGGCACCAGGCCGTCGGCGTCCCCCTTCACGATCTCGAAGTGGTGGTAGAAGCTCGCGACCTCGAAGACCTCGGCCTGCGACAGCCGCATCAGCTGCGCCAGCGCCGCCAGGTGCGGCGCCGGCAGGCAGCGCTGGCGGTCGTTGATGAGGTGCAGGTACTCGACGAGACGCTCACGCTGCGGCGGCTCGGCACCGAGCCAGCCCTGCACTTCGGCCAGCACCGCGGCATCGACCTGGCGGCCCTTGGTCTGCTCGCGCTTGCGTTGCCGCGCGGGTTCGACACTGAGAATGGGAATCATGGTGCGGTCCACGGTGCAAGCGTAGCGCACCCTGGCCGACCGGGCACGCACACCCGCAGCCTAGAATTGTGGCCATGTCGCGCAAGCTCTTCGTCACCACCGCCCTGCCCTACGCCAACGGCCCCTTCCACATCGGCCACATCATGGAATACATCCAGGCCGACACCTGGGTGCGTTTCCAGCGTCTGCAGGGGCACGAGGTGCACTTCGTCTGCGCCGACGACGCCCACGGCGCACCGATCATGATCGCCGCCGAGAAGGCCGGCCTCACGCCGCAGGCCTTCGTGGCCGACATCGCGGCCGGCCGCAAGCCGACCCTCGAAGGCTTTCACATCGCCTTCGACAACTGGCATTCCACCGACGGCCCCGAGAACCATGAACTCGCGCGCAGCATCTACCTGGCGCTGCGCAAGAACGAGCTCATCGAATCGCGCACGGTCGAGCAGTTCTACGACCCCGAAAAGGGCATGTTCCTGCCCGACCGCTTCATCAAGGGCGAGTGCCCCAACTGCGGCGCGCCCGACCAGTACGGCGACAACTGCGAATCCTGCGGCGCCGTCTACACGCCCACCGACTTGAAGAACCCGCGCTCGGCGCTCACCGGCGCCACGCCGGTGCTGCGCAGCAGCGAGCATTTCTTCTTCCGCCTGTCCGACCCGCGCTGCGTCGAGTTCCTCGAAGAGTGGACGCAGGATGGCCGCCTGCAGCCCGAGGTCGCGAACAAGGTGCGCGAGTGGTTCAAGCGCGACGAACAGGGCAAGGTGAGCCTGGGTGACTGGGACATCAGCCGCGACGCGCCCTACTTCGGCATCGAGATCCCCGATGCCCCGGGCAAGTACTTCTACGTCTGGCTCGACGCGCCGGTGGGCTACCTGGCGTCGCTGAAGAACTGGTTCGGCAAGATCGGTATCGACTACGACGCCTACCTCGCCGACCCGTCGCTGGAGCAGATCCACTTCATCGGCAAGGACATCGTCACCTTCCACACCCTGTTCTGGCCGGCGATGCTGAAGTTCAGCGGCCGCAAGGTGCCCGACCGCATCTACGTGCACGGCCACCTGACGGTGAGCGGCGCCAAGATGAGCAAGAGCTGCGGCACCGGCATCAGCCCCTTGCGCTACCTCGAGCTCGGCCTCGACGCCGAATGGCTGCGCTACTACATCTGCGCCAAGCTCAACGGCCGCGTCGAAGACCTCGACTTCAACCCCGATGACTTCGTCGCCCGCGTCAACGCCGACCTCGTGGGCAAGTACATCAACATCGCCAGCCGCGCCGCGGGCTTCCTGAGCAGGCGTTTCGGCGGCCGCCTGTCGGCCGACGTCGGCGTCGAAGGCCGCGTGCTGCTGGACGGCCTGCGCGCCCAGGCCGACACCATCAAGGGCCTGTACGAGGAGCGCGAATTCGGCAAGGCGCTGCGCGAAGTGATGCTGCTGACCGACCGCGTCAACGAATTCGTCGACCGCATCAAGCCCTGGGAACTGGCCAAGCAAGCGGGCATGGACGCCGCGTTGCACGACGCCTGCACGGTGTGCATCGAGGCCTTCCGCGTGCTCACGATCTACCTCAAGCCGGTGCTGCCGGCGCTGGCGGCACGTGTCGAGGCCTTTTTGCAGGTGCCGGCACTGGTGTGGGCCGACAGCGCGCGCGCCATGGGTCACCACGGCATCGGCGAGTACCGGCACCTGATGCAGCGCGTGGACCCGAAGCGGCTGGAGGCCTTGTTCGAGCCGCCGGCCGATGCGCCGCCGGCCCAAGAAGAGGAAACGCCGCCCGGCGGCGAGGCGCTGGCCGCCGAAATCGGCATCGCCGACTTCGCCAAGGTCGACCTGCGCATCGCGCGCATCGTCGCCGCCGAGCGCGTGGAAGGCAGCAGCAAGCTGCTGTGCCTGACCCTGGATGCGGGTGAAGGCCGGCTGCGCCAGGTCTTCGGCGGCATCGCCAGCGCCTACGCGCCCGAGCAACTGGCCGGCAAGCTGACCGTGCTGGTGGCCAACCTGGCGCCGCGACAGATGAAGTTCGGCGTCTCCGAGGGCATGGTGCTGGCCGCCAGCCACGCCGACAAGAAGGCCCACCCCGGCCTCTACGTGCTGGAGCCATGGCCCGGCGCGGTGCCCGGCCTGCGTGTCAGGTAGCAGCGGGCTCTGCCGCGACCGCCTACCTTCACTGACCGCTCACACCGGAGATGCAGTTCTCGTCCGGCGAAGCGGGGGGCACCTTGTCCTTGAGCCAGCAGCGCGCGCCGTCGGCCTATAGGCCCGGCTTGCGCTCGGCCGGCAGCGTGCCGACGAATTCCATGCAATCGAACTTGCCGTCTGACCTGGACTGGCAGGATCCCGCAGCGGCCCGGACCTCTGCGCCGAAGAGCGCCGTGAAGGGGAATGCCATCACGGCGACTGCAGACAAGTGCTGAAGGCGTCCCGTCACGATGACCCTCCTCGTCAGTTCCGACCAATGACCGCGGCGCTGGACGGCCCCGGCGCCAGGCACGCTATTTCTTCCTGCCGAAACTCGATCCCTGCTTCACGTATTCCGCTTCGGTGATGAAGCCGTCCTTGTCGATATCCCAGAAATCGCAGTTCTTCTCCGCGGTGTCCTTGTCCTTCCACACGGCCCTGCATTCGGCGGCCGAAAGCTTGCCGTCCTTGTTCGTGTCCGCCTGCGACAGGATCATCCTGTAGGCCTGCCTGATGTTCTGCTCCGGCGGCCCCGCTGCGAATGCGTGGGAAGCCATGGCCAGCGTTGTCAGCCCCGCGGCGAGCGTGATGACAGTCCTCATCTTGTTTCTCCTGTGGTGCTTGAAATCCATGTTGAGCGTCGATTCAATCCACCAACGAAGACCGTGTCCTCCAACATCGATTCCCCGTTGCCATTGCGCAATCTGAGCACCATCCCCCGTCTCCGAATGCTCGGGAAATCCAATGAACACCCACACCGGGAAACGATCCCGATGCGCGGAAGGCTAGCCTGCGGCACGACAGGGCCGTTGAGACCTCTCAATCGATGCTCGATGCGTCGCCAGCCACGTCGGCGACGGACCGGCTGCGCTGGTGTCAGTGGGGCAATGACGCGGCAGTGGGCTGCAAGCCGCGGCATGCCGCGCGCGCCCTCGGCTCCGTTTCCGGCGACGCCGTCTCAGCCTTTGCGGCGCCGCAAACGCCGCCAGGGCAGCGGCTTGCCGTCGAGCCGTGCCAGGC
>JACZKT010000510.1 GCA_014859905.1 Rubrivivax sp. | reverse complement strand
CAGGCGGTCCAACGCCAGCGGAAACCGCCCCGGCCGCGCCGGGCCCTTCATGCAGCGCCGCCAGCCAGCCGCTTCGCCCACAGCGCGGACGAGGCATGGTCGGTCAGGTCCACCTGCAACGGCGTGATCGACACGCGGCCTTGCGCCACGGCGTGGAAGTCGGTGCCCTCGCCGCACTCGCGCGCGTCGCCGGCCGGGCCGATCCAGTAGATGTCTTCGCCGCGCGGGCTGGTCTGACGCAGCACGGGTTCGCTGGCATGGCGGCGACCCAGCCGCGTCACGACGCGCGGCAGCGTCGCCGCGTCGGCGCGGTTGGGAATGTTCACGTTCAGCAGCCACGGCAGGCCGCCCAGCAGCGACTGCGCCAGCACCTGGTCGACGACTGCGCGGGCCGCGGCGGCGGCGGCGTCCAGGTGGGCCCAACCCTTCTCGACCTGCGAGAACGCGATCGCCGGCACGCCGAACAGATAGCCCTCCATGGCCGCCGCCACGGTGCCCGAATACAGCGTGTCGTCGCCCATGTTGGCACCGTTGTTGATGCCCGACAGCACCAGGTCGGGCCGCTGCGCGAGCAGGCCGGTCAGCGCCACGTGCACGCAGTCCGAAGGCGTGCCGTTGACGACACGAAAGCCCTGCACATGCTCGCCGCGCGCCTCGAAGATGGACAGCGGCCGGTTCAGCGTCAGCGCGTTGGAGGTGCCGCTGGCGTTCTGCTCCGGCGCGATGACGTCGATGTGGCCGAGGCCTGCGCAGGCCCGCACCAGGGCCGCGAGCCCGGGCGCGAGATAGCCGTCGTCATTGGCGATGAGGATGCGCATCAAGGCATTGTAGGGACGGCGGCGCCGGCAGAAACGGCCCGGCGCTGGCCGGGCCCCGATGGGGGCACCGTGAGGTAGGGGCCTTTGAAGGCGTTGTCGCGCTGCTCGCGGAAACGCTCAAGCAAGCCGACGAAGCCCGGCGTCGTGGACGGGGATGCGGCGCGCAGGAAGTCGGCGACGCTCTGCGTGACCTGCCCGGCAACGATCAGCGGCTGCATGCGCCCTGCATCACATCAGCTCATGTCAGGGCCGCCGCCCACGGGTCCAGCAGCTGCACCGGCAGGCCCGCGAAGTCGCGCACGTCGCGCGTTACCAGCACCAGGCCATGCTGGGCGGCCGTGGCGGCCAGCAGGCTGTCGATGGCCGGCAGCGGCCGGCCGGCTGCCGCCACCATGCGGCCCCAGCGGTCGGCCACGGCCGTGTCGATGCCCAGGATGCGGCCGGTGAAGAAGGCCGGCAGGTCGGCTTCGAGCCAGTCGTTCAGCCGCATTCGCCGCTGCGCGTCGGCCACGGCTTCGACGCCCTTGCGGATTTCGCCCAAGGTGAGCACGCTGAGAAAGAGCGTGCTCGCCGGACGCGCGGCGAACCAGCCCTGCACGGCCTTGTTCGGCGCCTTGCGCCGCAGCTCCGACAGCACGTTGGTATCGACCAGATAGCTCATCGGAAAGCCTGCGCGCTGCGCGCTGCGGCGTTCGCCTTGGGAGCTGAGGCCGAACACAGACAGTCCCTGCGGACTGTCTGTCGCCTGCCGAAGGCCATCGGCCTGCGGCCGATGGCGGCCCGGCGGTTCACAGCCTGGGCACCCGGCGCGTGCGGCTGCGCTCGCGCTCGAAGGCCGGCTCGTCGCTGCCCGCCAGTGGCGAGGCCTGCATGAAGTCCAGCAGCGAGCCTTTGGCCTGCGACAGCGTGTCGAAGGTGGCTTGCGACACCACCACCGCCACCGGCTTGCCGTGCAAGGTGATGCCCTGCGGCGCCGCCTGCGCGCGCCTGACGAGCTCGGACATGCGGGCCTTGGCTTCCTGCAGTTGCCAGTGTTCCATGGGGGATTCTCCAAGTCTGACCAGACTGGTCATATTGTAGGCGGTGCGGCCCGGCTGGCGAAGTGCGCCCAGATCGCCAGGCGCTGGAGCAACTGTGCCGCGACATCAGCCGCCCGGCATTGGCCGACGAGCGCGTGCAGACCAATGCGGCCGGACAAACGCCAAGCTGCGCGCGCTGGTGGTGCCGCACGACTGTCACTGTCCGTTCAGTACAAGCGGATGGCCATGTCGAAGTGCCAAGTGCGGCGGATTTCGATCACGTCGAACTCGCGGGCCAGTCCCGGCGAGAACGTTTGGTAGGGCACCTGGCTGTGCACGATGCGCCGTATCGCTTCGTCAATCTCCGCCACGCCGCTGGACAGAGTGAATGTCACGGAGTCCACGGATCCGTCGCTTCGAATGGCCACCGTCACGAGGGGATCGGTGTGGGGCCGCTTCGCCGCTTCGCGGACCATGTCGAATGTCATGTTCAGCTGGATCTTCCGGGCCCAGGCTTCCGCGTACAGAATGAGTTCGACATTGGGGTCGGTACGCCCGAACAACCTGCCTCGACGCGCGCCGCTCGACGAGGGTGCAAGCGTGGATGGCAGGCCCGCTGCAGTCGAAGTCGCTTCACGCCTGGCGGCTTCCTCATCCAGCTGTCGCCCTATCGCGCGAAGCGCCGCTTCCCGTCTTGCCGCCGCCTGTTGTGCGGCCTCGATCCGCGCGGCCTCTTGCCTAGCCGCTGCCTGCCGCACGGCCTCCTGGCGTTCGACCTCCAGCCGCGCGTTCGCGACCCGGTCAGCTTCCTGACGAGCAGTCTCCTGCCGCGCCGCCTCCTGGCGTTCGGCCTCCAGCCGAGCGTTCTCGACCCGCTCAGCTTCCTGGCGGGCGGCTTCCTGCCGCGCAGCCTCTTGCCGGATCGCTGCCTGCCGCGCAGCGTCCAGACGCTCGGCCTCCAGCCGCGCGGTCTGGACCCGCTCAGCTTCCTGAAGGGCAGCCTCCTGCTGCGCAGCCTCTTGCCGGGCCGCCTCCAGTTGCACCGCCTGCCGTTGTGCCTCCCGCTCCGACCGGGCGAGCTCGGCAAGTTCAAGGGCTCGCTGCCGCGCCTCCGGATCGATTCGCTCCTGCGTGGCATCGCCGGCATCTCCAGGCGCAAGCATCACGGTCTCCGGGGTCGAGGCGCCTGGCGCTGCGGCGATCACGGGCGTTGGCACCCCTAGATCGGCAGGCACGACCACCGTGACCTCGTCGGGCCGCTCCATGGCGATCACTGCCGGCTCAGGGATCGCTGTGGGCGCCGCGTCACCGGGCCCCTCGGTGCGCAAAGGCGCTTTCGCCAGATCCGCACCGGCCGCGGCGTCTGGCGCTGGCTTGGCCTCTACGGTCGTCTTGGCCCGTGCCGTCGGCTTGGGCCTGGGGTCGATCGCCACTGCCGTCCGGCCCAGGGTCGGCGCAGGGGACAAGGATGGTGTCAGGGCCGGCCCACCGGCAACAGGCCGCCCGGTCGATGCCTGCTGCAACGGCGTCTTGACCGACGTAGCCGCCGGCTCCACGGCTTTGACCTGCGCCGGCACGAGCACGATGTGCAGATCGGGCGCCTCGATCCGTCGCTCTTGCCAGGGGAAGCCGAAGCCCGGAAGCCCCAGCCCCTGGCCACCGAGGGTCAGGCTCAACAGCAGCGTGTGTATCAGCAGGGAGAGCAGGAGTGCGAGAGCCAGCCGCCTGCGTTCAGCGATCACTGGATCACCCTCCACGCTACGCGCTGCGGGATGAGCGCTTCGGAGCGGCCGTGCGCACTCAGCCAGGGGCCCGGCCGCTGGCCGCGGCCGGCAGTTCGCGCCGGCTTGGGCTCAGATGGCGCTGTCCGCGCGGCGCTGGGAGCTATCGAACCGTGCACCGCTAGCGGCACAGCGCAGGTATGACCCAGTGCGAAGGTGCACAAGAACAAAGCGGTTAGCGGCTCCTAAGCTGCCAACCCCCGTCAAACATTGGTGCCGGTGAGAAGAGTCGAACTCCCGACCTTCGCATTACGAATGCGCTGCTCTACCAACTGAGCTACACCGGCGCGGCGGGCAGACCTGGAGGGGCCGGCTCGTCCAAAACAGCCCGCAAGTCTATCACCGGCGGCGCCGCGGCTTCAGGCCGGCGGGCACGGTCCGACGCGTCGCCAGGCAGGCCTTGCCGGAAGCGACCGGGAACAACACGCTGCGGTAGCTCACGTATTGAGCTACCGGCGCCGGACACTGTCTCTCCATACCGCGGCCAATGGGGCCTGCGGGCCCACCGGAGACGACGATGAACCAGGCCACCCTCGAGCTCGATACCCCGCCCGCCGACGCCATCGACCGCATCGGCTTCGACATCGGCTGGGACCACGCCCACCACGGCCTGGTGCCGCCCGCGGAGCTGCTGCATGCCGGCACGCCGGTGTGCCAGGGCTGGATGGCCGGCCGCGCCGTCTTCGGCCATCGCGTGCTGGCCACCCAGCGTGCCACGCGGCAGTGGCTGCAACTTCGGCTGCTGGCCTGGCGGCGCGGCATCGCCTTCGAAAGCCAGCAAGTCACGCCGCACTACCTGGCGCAGATTCACGTCGTGGCCTGCCCGGTGCTGCGCCTGTCGCTGGGAGGAGCCCCCGCCGAGGCGTCGGCGGCGGTCGTCGAACGCCTCAACCCCGACGCCGGCTATGCCGCCGGCAACCTGGCCGTGCTGAGCCGGCAGGCGGCGCTCGCCGGCGAAGGCTTGGACTTGCGCGAAGCCGTGCGGCACGCCCACCAGGCCGCATGGGGCGGCGAGACGGCGGCTGGCCTGGATACAGGGGCCTGGTGGCGGCTGGCAGCGCTGCGCTCCTATGCCACGCCGTTGCCTTTCCACGAAGCGGCGCGTCTGCCGCTG
>JACZKT010000509.1 GCA_014859905.1 Rubrivivax sp. | reverse complement strand
GCCCAGCGCCGGCGGCGCGGCGCCGGTGAAACTGGGCCGGTTGCCGGCGGAGGTGTCGGCGGCCAGCGTGAACTGCGACACCAGCAGCAAGCCACCAGCCACGTCCTGCACGCTGCGGTTCATCTTGCCGGCCGCGTCGCTGAAGATGCGCAGCCTGAGCAGCTTGTCGACCAGCCTGGCCGCCTGCGCCGCCGTGTCGGCGGGTTCTGCGCATACCAGCACCAGCAAGCCGGGGCCGATGGCGCCCGCCACATCACCGGCAACCTCGACGCGCGCCTGCCGCACGCGCTGCACCAGCGCGATCAAATCAGGTCCTCGGCGTCGTCGAAATGCGCCTCCACGTCCATCGGCAGCAGCTGGATGGTGGCGCGCAGGCCCGGCACGGCGCTCATCAGCGCCTGTTCCACGGACGCCCGCACCGCCGCCGCGCGGCCCAGCGACCACGCCGCGGGCATGTGCATGTGCAGGTCGACGAAGCGGCGCTGGCCGGCGCGGCGCGTGACGATGTGGTCGAAACGGATGGCCTGGTGGGCGAAGTCGGCCAGCACCTGGTCGATCTCGGCGCGTGCGTCGGTATCCAGCGCGCGGTCCATCAGGCCGTCGGCCGACCGCCGCACGAGCGAGGCGCCTTCGCGCAGGATGTTCAAGGCCACCGCAATGGCGACCACCGGGTCCAGCCACAGCCAGCCGGTGGCCGTCACCGCCAGCAGGCCCGCCACCACGCCAGCCGAGGTCCAGACATCGGTGAACAGGTGTCGCGCGTCGGCCTCCAGCGCCATCGAACGGGCGCTGCGGGCCTTCTTCAGCATCGACCACGCCAGGGCCCCGTTCAGCGCCGAGCTGAGCACCGACAGTGCGATGCCCAGCCCCACCGCCTGCAGCGGCTGCGGGTCGAGCAGGCGCTGCACGGCGGCCCAGACGATGGCCAGCGCGGCGGCAAAGATGAGCACACCCTCGAAACCGCTGGAAAAGTACTCGGCCTTGTGGTGGCCGTAGGGGTGGTCGTCGTCGGCGGGCCGCGCCGCCACCGTGACCATGGCCAGCGCGAACATCGCTCCGGCCAGGTTGACCAGCGACTCGAGCGCGTCCGACAGCAGGCTGACGCTGTTGCTGATCCACCAGGCGCCGGTCTTCAGCGCGATGGTGGTCAGGGCCACCGCGATCGACAGCTTCAGGTAGGCACTGACCTGCATGGCGTCGAGCCTGGGCCGGCAAGGACCCTCACGCGTTCCCGCTCAGGGTCACGCGCGCGAACTTGCGCTTGCCGACCTGCACGACGAACGTGCCGGCGGCCACCTTCAGGGCCTTGTCGCTGACGACCGCGCCGTCGATGCGCACGCCACCTTGCTCGACCAGACGCAGCGCCTCGCTGGTGGAAGGCGCCAGCCCCGCCTGCTTGAGCAGCGCGCCGATCGCCAGCGGCGCACCGCTCAGCGTCAACGCGGCGATGTCGTCGGGCACGCCACCGCTGGCGCGACGCTGGAAGTCGGCGGCAGCCGCATCGGCCGCCGCCGCGCTGTGGAAGCGCGTCGTGATCTCGCGCGCCAGCAGCACCTTGGCGTCCTTGGGGTTGCGGCCGGCCTCGACCTCGCGCCTGAGCGCGGCGATCTCGGCCTCGGGCCGGAACGACAGCAGCGTGTAGTACTTCCACATCATCGTGTCGCTGATCGACAGCAGCTTGGCAAACATGGTGTTGGCCGGCTCGGTGATGCCGACGTAGTTGCCCTTGCTCTTGGACATCTTTTCCACGCCATCGAGCCCTTCCAGCAGCGGCATGGTGAGCACACACTGCGGCTCCTGGCCGTATTCCTGTTGCAGGGCGCGGCCCACCAGCAGGTTGAACTTCTGGTCGGTGCCACCAAGTTCGAGGTCCGAGCGCAGCGCCACCGAGTCGTAACCCTGCATCAGCGGGTAGAGCAATTCATGCACCGAGATCGGTGAACCGGCCTTGAAGCGCTTCGTGAAGTCGTCGCGCTCCAGCATGCGCGCCAGCGTGTACTTGGCGGCCAGCTGGATCATGCCGCGCGCGCCCAAGGGGTCGCTCCACTCGCTGTTGTAGCGAATCTCGGTCTTCTCTGGGTCGAGCACCAGGCTCGCCTGACGGTAGTAGGTCTGAGCGTTGGCCTCGATCTGCTCGCGCGTCAGCGGCGGGCGCGTGGCGTTGCGGCCCGAAGGGTCGCCGATCATCGACGTGAAGTCGCCGATGAGGAAGATCACGGTGTGCCCCAGGTCCTGCAGCTGGCGCAGCTTGTTCAGCACCACCGTGTGGCCGATATGGATGTCGGGTGCAGTCGGGTCCAGGCCGAGCTTGATGCGCAAGGGCTCGCCGGTCGCTTCGGAGCGGGCCAGCTTGCGCAGCCAGTCGGCTTGCGGCAGCAGTTCTTCGCAACCGCGGAGCGAAATCGCCATCGCCTCGCGCACGCTGTCGCTGATCGGGTGCGGCAGGGCCACCGGCGCCTGGGTGGTCTCGGACATCGCTGACATATCGGGGGTTTTTTCGAGGAAGAAGAGGCGGCAGGCCTGGGTATACTCAGCCCCTTCTTGGTGCCGGCGGGTGCCGCGGCGGATGTCTCGCTGCCGGCGTCGCCTGTTGATTCTAGTGGACGGCCAGCGGCATGGCCTCCGGTCGACAACGGCACGGCGCATCTCGCAAGAGGGGCGCCGCGGCCATCAAAGCAGATTCCGCTTTTGACACAACAGACCAAAGACGCCTGGCCAGCCATACCGGAATTCGCCATGCGGCACCGCCTGGGCATCGTCGCGACCTTGATCGCACTGATGGCGGGTTTTGGCATCACCGCAGTGGCGGTGGCCCCGATGGTGCCCGACCCCGCCATCCTGCCGCAGCGCCTGGTCACCGAGGCGGTCGAGCCCGAGGGCATGGCCGCACAACTCGAAGCCCTGGCGTCACACGAGATGACGCTGACGCGCAGCGACATCACGCGTGCCACCGACACTGCGGAGGGCTTGCTCGTGCGCCTGGGCGTGCGTGATCCAGCGGCTGCGGCCTTCCTGCGCAGCGACAGCACGGCGCGGCTGGTCCTCGGCGGCCGCGGCAGCCGCGGCGGCAAGATGGTGCAGGCCCGGACCGACGCCAGCGGTGCGCTGGAACAGCTGGTGGCGCGCTACCCTGCCGAGCGTTCGGAGCTGAGCACCTCGCATTTCTCCCGCCTCACGCTCAACCGCATCGAAGGCCGCTGGCTCGCCCAGCTGCAGACGGTGCCCTACTCGGCACAGACCCGTCTGGCCAGCGGCACCATCAGCAACACGCTGTTCGGCGCCACCGACGCCGCCGGCGTGCCCGACGCCGTGGCGGCGCAACTGGCCGAGATGTTCTCCGCCGACATCGACTTCCATCGCGAGGTGCGCCGCGGCGACACTTTCAGCGTCGTCTACGAGACACTCACGGCCGACGGCGAGCCGGTGGTCTGGAACGGCGGCGCCGGTCGCGTGCTGGCGGCCGAGTTCGTGAACGCCGGCCGCGCCCACCACGCCGTGTGGTACCAGCCCGCCGGCGACCGCGGCGCCTATTTCGGGCTCGACGGCCGCAGCAAGCGCCGCGTCTTCCTCAGCAGCCCGATGGAGTTCTCGCGTGTCACCTCGGGCTTCGCCATGCGCATGCACCCGACCTTGAATCAGTGGCGCCGCCACCTGGGCGTGGACTACGGCGCGCCGATCGGCACGCCCGTGCGTTCGGTGGCCGACGGCATTGTCGACTTCGCGGGCAGGCAGAACGGCTACGGCAACGTCGTGCAGATCAGGCACGGCGGCGAGCGCAGCACGCTGTACGCCCATTTGAGCCGCATCGACGTGCGCAAGGGCCAGCGCATCGAGCAGGGCCAACGCCTGGGCGCCGTCGGCATGACCGGCTGGACCACCGGGCCGCACCTGCACTTCGAATTCCGCATTGCCGGCCAGCACCAGGACCCGCTGCGTGTGGCCAGGGCCTCCGAGACGGTGCCGCTCGACACCGCGGCACGGGCGCACTTCGCCGAGATCGCCCGCAGCCTGCAGGCCAAGCTGGACGTCGCCGAAACGCTGGCCGGGCAACGCGTGCTGGCCGAGTAAGGGCCGCCGCAGCGCGACTGGCGCGGCCATGGCCTGCTACATCGGGCTCATGTCGGGCACCTCGCTCGACGGCGTCGATGGCGTGCTGGTTCATGACACGCCTGGTGGCCCTGCGCTGCTCCGTGCCTCGGCGCATGCCAGCCTGCCGATGCCCGATGCACTGCGCGGCGAGTTGCTGGCCCTGAACCAGGCTGGCGCCAACGAGCTGCATCGTGCCGCGCTGGCTGCCAACGCGATCAGCGAGCTCTATGCCGATGCGGTGACGCAGCTCCTCAGGCAGGCCGGCGTGGCGGCCACGGACGTGGCCGCGATCGGCGCCCATGGCCAGACGGTGCGCCACCGCCCGCAAGAATTCGACCGCACCGGCTACACGCTGCAGCTCATCAACGGCGCCCTGCTGGCCGAACGCACGGGCATCGACGTGGTGTGCGACTTCCGCAGCCGCGACGTCGCTGCCGGTGGCCAGGGGGCACCTCTGGTGCCGGCGTTCCACGCCGCCTGCTTCGCGCAGCCGGGCACCGATGTCGCGGTGCTCAACGTCGGCGGCATTGCCAACCTGACCCTGCTGCGCGCCGATGGCGACGTGCAGGGCTTCGATTGCGGCCCCGGCAACGTGCTGATGGACCTGTGGTGCAGGCGCCACCGCGGCACGGCCTTCGATGCCGGCGGTGCCTGGGCCGCCAGCGGACGGGTGGACGCCGTCTTGCTGGAGCGCCTGCTGGCCGAACCCTACTTCGGCCGCGCGCCGCCCAAGAGCACGGGGCGGGATCTCTTCGACGCCGCCTGGCTGGACACGAGGCTGGCCGCGACCACGGCGTCAACGCAGGACGTGATGGCCACGCTGGCCGAGCTCACGGCGCGCGCCGCGGTGGACGCGCTGCGGCGCCACGCACCGAACACTCGTTCACTGCTGGTGTGTGGCGGGGGCGCCTACAACGGCCACCTGATGTCGTGTCTGGCCGAATTGCTGGGCCGCGACTCGACGGTACGCAGCAGCGCCGACACCGGCCTGCCGCCTGAACAGGTCGAGGCGCTGGCCTTTGCCTGGCTGGCCCAGGCCCACCTGGCCCGGCGCAGCGGCAACCTGCCGGCAGTCACCGGGGCTCGGGGGCCGCGCGTTCTCGGCGCACTCTACCCGGCTCGCTGACGCGGCTCGGCGTTTCCCAGGCCGCGAGGGGCGAGCCGCAACCGCAGCTCAGGCCGAGAAGGACGACCCGCAGCCGCAGGTCGTCGTGGCATTCGGGTTCCTGATCACGAACTGCGCACCCTGGAGATCTTCCTTGTAGTCGATCTCGGCGCCCATCAGGTACTGCAGGCTCATGGCGTCGATCAGCAGCATGACGCCATTCTTGGCCATCTGCGTGTCGTCTTCGTTGATCACTTCGTCGAAGGTGAAGCCGTACTGGAAACCCGAGCAGCCGCCACCTTGCACGAACACGCGCAGCTTGAGATCGGGATTGCCTTCCTCTTCGACCAGCTGGCGCACCTTGTCAGCGGCGCTGTCGGTGAAGATCAACGGCGCGGGCATGTCGTCGGTGGACGGGGCGAGCGGTTCGGCCAGGGCGTTCATGGAAGCTCCTTCAGGATGCAGGTTCAAGCGTCGTTGGACGTGGCAAGTATCAATGCGGGCTTTTCAGCGTTCTTCAAGGGCCACTGATTTCACCATTGATGAACCCCTGGCAGGCCTTGACCTTGCCTTGGACCCGGACATTTTCACCGATCCGATACGGCGCCGCCCGGCCCCCGCGGGCGTGGGCACCGGGCACGGACAGTCCACCGGACTGTCCGCGTACGGCCTCAACGCTTGCTGAACTGCTTGCGACGGCGGGCGCCGTGCAAGCCGACCTTCTTGCGTTCGACTTCGCGCGCGTCGCGCGTCACGAAGCCGGCACGGCTGAGGTCGGGCTTGAGCGCGGTGTCGTAGTCGATCAGCGCGCGCGTGATGCCGTGGCGCACCGCGCCGGCCTGGCCGGATTCACCGCCGCCGTGCACGTTGATCTTGATGTCGAAGGCGCCGTCGTTGGCCGTCAGCAGCAAGGGCTGCTTGACGATCATGATCGAGGTCTGGCGGCCGAAATAGTCGCCGATGGCCTTGCCGTTGATGACGATCTGGCCGCTGCCCTTCTTCATGAAGACGCGGGCCACGCTCGATTTGCGGCGGCCGGTACCGTAGTTCCAATTTCCGATCATCGCGGCGTCCTCAAAGCTCGAGCGGTTTGGGCTGCTGGGCAGTGTGCGGGTGCGTGGCACCGGCGTACACCTTCAGCTTCTTGATCATCGCGTAACCGAGCGGTCCCTTGGGCAGCATGCCCTTGACGGCCTTCTCGATGGCGCGACCGGGGTGGCGGGCCTGCATGTCCTTGAAGGACGTGGCCGTGATGCCGCCCGGGTAACCGGAATGCCGGTAATAGATCTTGTCGGTGGCCTTGGCCCCCGTGACACGGATCTTTTCGGCGTTGACGATGACGATGAAATCGCCGGTGTCGACGTGAGGCGTGTAGATGGCCTTGTGCTTGCCGCGCAAACGGAGTGCCACTTCGCTGGCAACACGTCCGAGCACCTTGTCGGTGGCGTCAATCACAAACCACTCGTGCTTCACTTCGGCCGGCTTGGCGCTGAAGGTCTTCATGAGGGTCTTCCTGAGTGCGGTCTTCTGGTGAAGCCCGCGGGTTCCACGGCGAATCGGCGCCCCGCCCAGCCCTTCGGAACCGCTTGTGGAGGCGGCCTCTCAGGGCGTGTCGTATCGCTCGCCGCCTGGGCACTTGCGGGATGCCGCGAGCAGCGTCCCCAGAAGCTCAGGCGCCAGCGAAAAGCGCAAAAAACATTCCCGGCCGTGAGCGGGAAAGCCTCGCAGTATACGACGAACACGCGCCCACCGGCAAAGGACACCGCCCGCTGCCCACGACTGTCGCCACTTGGATTTGAGGGTAAACCCTAGATCCTTCGCGTAGCATGTCCAGCAGACCCATCCGGAGGCTTGCATGACACAACAAACCGAAGCACTCGAAGCGGCACTGCCCAGCGACGCTGGTACGCGTGCGCGGCGGACCTGGGTGGCCATCCGAGACCTCGGGCCACACCACAGCACCCGCATCCTGGCCCATCTGCTGGCCTTGAACGAGCCGGACCGGCTCCTGCGCTTTGGTCAGGCAGCGACGGACGAGCAGATCCAGCACTACGTGAAACACATCGATTTCGAGCGCGACCTCGTCTTCGGTGTCTTCAACCGCCGGCTGCAACTGGTGGCGATGGCCCACCTGGCATTCGCGCCGTCGATCGACCAACCGGCCCGAGCCGCTGAATTCGGCGTCTCGGTGCTCGAGCGTGCACGCGGCCGGGGCCATGGCGCACAGCTGTTCGACCACGCGGTGACGCACGCCCGCAACCGCGGCGCGAGGAACCTGCTGATCTACATCGCCCGCGAGAACTCGGCCATGATGGGCATCGTCAGGCGCGCCGGCGCCAGCCTGCAGTTCGACGGCGCCGATGTCACCGCCGAACTGCCGCTGCCGCTCGACACGCTCGGTTCGCAGCTCGAGGAACTGGTGAGTCAACGGGCCGCCGAGATCGACTACCGCATCAAGTGGCATGTCCTGCAACTGGACAAGCTGTGGCCAGGCTGCATGTCGGCGACGTCGCGCAGGCACTGAACAGACCCGGCACACGCAATTGCGGGGGACCCGCGGCCTGGCACACGCAGTAACATCTTTGTCAGCCACATCGCCTCGCCTGCGTTCGTATGCAGGCACTCTCGGGCCCGGCCGTTCATGCAAAACGCACTTCCCTGGATCCTCGCTTCGCTGTCACTGGCACTCCTGCTCGCCGCGGGCGTGCTCTGGTTGACGCGACGGCAACGGCCCAGATCGCGTCCGCTGCCGACGGAGTGGACGCTCACGGCGCGCCCGGTCTTCAGCAGTGACGAGCGGCGCGTCTACCGTCATCTGCGCGAGGCACTGCCGCACCACATCGTGCTTTCCAAGCTGCCGCTGGTGCGCTTCAGCCAGCCCACCGATCCGAACGAGGTGCGCTTCTGGTACACGCTGCTGGGATCGCTCAACGTCACCTTTGCGATCTGCAGCGCCAACGGGCGCGTGCTGGCAGCGATCGACCTCGACAACGACCGCGGCGACTCGCGCCGTGCCACCCAGATCAAGCAGTCCGTCCTGGCCGCCTGCCGCGTGCGCTACGTACGCTGCCCGGTCGACCACCTGCCGTCGATGGCCGAGTTGCAGCTGCTGGTGCCGCAG
>JACZKT010000508.1 GCA_014859905.1 Rubrivivax sp. | reverse complement strand
AGCTTCGAGCATGTCGTCTTCCACTACCCGTCGCGGCCCAGGCAGGCGGCGTTGATCGACTTTTCGCTGCACGTCCAGCCCGGCGAGACGGTGGCGCTGGTGGGCCCCAGCGGCGCCGGCAAGAGCACGGTGTTCCAGCTCCTGCTGCGCTTCTACGATGCGCAGTCCGGCGCCGTGCGCATCGACGGCGTGCCGGTGCGCGACGCTGCGCTGGCGGCACTGCGCGAGCGCGTGGGCATCGTGCCGCAGGACAGCACGGTGTTCTCGACCAGCGCGCTGGAGAACATCCGCTACGGCCGCCCCGGCGCCAGCGACGAGGAGGTCATCGAGGCCGCGCGCGCGGCCTATGCGCATGAATTCATCACCGCGCTGCCCGAAGGCTACGGCACCTATCTCGGCGAACGCGGCGTGCGGCTGTCGGGCGGCCAGCGCCAGCGCATCAGCATCGCCCGCGCCATGCTCAAGAACCCGCCGCTGCTGCTGCTGGACGAAGCCACCAGCGCGCTCGACGCCGAGAGCGAACGCGTCGTGCAGAAGGCGCTGGAAGCCGCCATGGCCGACCGCACGACGCTGGTCATCGCGCACCGGCTGGCCACCGTGCTCAAGGCCGACCGCATCGTCGTCATGGACGGCGGTCGCATCGTCGACATCGGCAGCCACGACGAACTGGTGATGCGCGGCGGGCTGTATGCACGGCTGGCGGCCATGCAGTTCGACCTCGAGCCGGCAGCCCCAGTCTGATGCGGCACACATGCCTACGTCCAATGCATAAATGTTTGCAGCACAATTCATGTACGTGATCGGGAGCCACGCATGAGAAGCATCCGCAATGCACCCAGGCGCGCCATCAACCTGTCTCTCAACGCCAAGGTGCTGGACATGGCTCGCGACATGGGCCTCAACATCTCGCAGACCGTCGACGCCCTGCTCACCGAAGAGGTGCTGCGGCAGTACTGGCAGCGCTGGCAGCAGGACAACGCCGAGGCGATCGCGCACTACAACGCCCGCATCGAGCGCGAAGGACTCTTCTCGGATCGCTATCGCACCTTCATGCGGCCGAATGCCGACCAGGATGTCGCCTGAACGATGGCGCGCTTCGACGTCTACGCCAACCCCTACGCGCTCGAGCGAGGCCACACGCCGTACGTCCTGGACGTGCAGAACGATCAGCTGGGGCCCTTGGCCACCCGTGTCGTGATCCCGCTACGGTCGTCCAAGGGTTTCGGCACGCCGGCCCGTGGCCTGAATCCGGTGCTGGACCTCGCCGGCAAGTCGTTGGTGCTCGACACGGCTGCACTGGCGCCGGTGCCGGCCCAGTTCCTGAAGAAGCCCGTCTACAAGGCAGACCTCTGGCGCGAGGCCGTGCTGGACGCCCTGGACACCCTGTTCGGAGCCTATTGAATGAGTCGCCCCGTCCGCTCGCAGTACGAAGACTTGATGCGCCACGTCGGCGCGCATGGCGTGGCCAAGGCCGACCGCACCGGCACCGGCACCAGGAGCGTGTTCGGCCACCAGATGCGCTTCGACCTGCGCGAAGGCTTTCCGCTCGTCACCACCAAGAAGGTGCACTTCAAGAGCATCGCGCTGGAACTGCTGTGGTTCCTGCGCGGCGACGCCAACGTGCGCTGGCTGCAGGAACGCGGCGTCACGATCTGGGACGAGTGGGCACGCGCCGACGGCGACCTGGGGCCCGTCTACGGCGTGCAGTGGCGCAACTGGCCCACGCCCGACGGTGGCCACATCGACCAGATCGCGCAGGTCGTGCAGCAGCTCAAGACCAACCCCGACTCGCGCCGCATCGTCGTCAGCGCCTGGAACGTGGCCGAGCTGTCGAAGATGGCGCTGCTGCCCTGCCACGCCTTGTTCCAGTTCTACGTCGCCGAGAACCGCCTGAGCTGCCAGCTCTACCAGCGCAGCGCCGACATCTTCCTCGGCGTGCCCTTCAACATCGCCAGCTACGCGCTGCTCACCCACCTGCTGGCGCAACAGTGCGAGCTGGAGCTGGGTGACTTCATCTGGACCGGCGGCGACTGCCACATCTACGACAACCACCACGAGCAGGTGGCGCTGCAACTGTCGCGCGCGCCGCGGCCCTATCCGACGCTGCACATCAAGCGCCGCCCGCCGACGGTCTTCGACTACGAGTTCGAGGACTTCGAGGTGCAGGGCTACGACCCGCACCCCGCCATCAAGGCGCCGGTGGCGGTTTGATCGCCAGCCGCCGCCAGCTCGTCCCCTTGTACTGTCGTGCCGTCACGATGAGCCCGGGCGCGCTACTGCCGGCGCGCCAGAATGCACGGTCATGAGCCAGCGCATGAAACGCCCCGCCGAGATCGCCATCATCGCCGCCGTGGCGCGCAACGGCGCCATCGGGCGCGGCAACGCGCTGCTCTTCGACGAGCCGGCCGACCAGCGCCACTTCCGCGCCACGACGCTCGGCTGTCCGGTGATCATGGGCCGCAAGACCTGGGACTCGCTGCCGCCGCGATTCCGCCCGCTGCCCGGGCGGCGCAACGTGGTCGTCAGCCGCAACGCGGCGACGCGGGCGCCGGGTGCCGAGGTCGCACCCAGCCTCGAGCAGGCGCTCGCCCTCGTGGCCGACGCACCGCGCGCCTTCGTCATCGGCGGCGCACAGCTCTATGCGCAGGCGCTGCCGCTGGCGCAGACGCTGGTGCTGACCGAGATCGACGCCGACCTGGAGGGCGACGCCCACTTCCCGGCCTGGGACCGCTCCTTGTTCGAGGAGACTTCCAGCGCCGCGGCCGTCAGCGCGGACGGCGTGCCCTATCGTTTCGTCACCTACACGCGGCGCAGCGGCGCGCAGCCGCACCCCGCATGACACCCTGCTGCGCTACGCTTCGATGACCATCCACATGCTGCCCCGGGTGTGGCTGCAGCACGAACCCTGATCTGCCGATGCCGATGTTTCCCCCCAACCACCCCGAGCGGCTGGCGCTGGCCGACGAGGTGCATGCCCGTCCGCCGGAGCCGGTGTCGACGCCGGCGCGGGCCAGCTACATCGCGGTGTTGATCGACGCCGACGACCGGGCGCGCGAGCAGGCGCACCTGGCGTGGCTGTGCCACCGCCACGGCGTCATGCCACCCGCCGCCGAGGCAACGCACTTCCGTGCCGACATCGGCGCCGTGCGGCTGAAGTGGGAACGCCACGGCGAGTTCTCGGGTTATCTGTTCATCGTCGCCGGCGCCGCCGAACAGCCTTTCGCCGCGCCCGCCGCGGCGTCGTTGCCGGCGGCTTGGTTGACCGACATCCCCGGGCCCACGGTGGCGGCGGTGCACGTGGAATTCCTGGCCGGTGCAACGGAGCCGCCGGACACCGCCGCGCTGGCTGAACACTTCGGCGGCCACGCGGTGGCCGGCTCGTGCATCGCCGACGGCGCCGCGTCGGTCTACACCGACTTTCGCATCCACGACGACGGCTACTCGCGCCATCTCGTCTTCGACCGCCAGCTCACGCAGGGCCAGGCCGGGCGCACGCTGCAACGCCTGACCGAGATCGAGGCCTACCGCATGCTCGCGCTGCTGGCGCTGCCGATCGCGCGCCGCCAGACGCCGCGCCTGCTGCAGATCGAACGCGAGCTGGCCACGCTCACCGACGGCATCGCGCTGGGCGGCGGCGACGACGAACATCTGCTGCAGGAACTGACGCGCCTGGCCGCCGAAATCGAAAGCGGCGTCGCGGCAAGCCAGTTCCGCTTCGGCGCCTGCAAGGCCTACAACGAGCTGGTGATGCGGCGCATCGCCGAGCTGCGCGAGTCACGGCTGCCGGGCGTGCAGACGATCGAGGAATTCATGGCGCGCCGTTTCACGCCGGCGGTGGCCACCTGCAACACCGCGTCGCAGCGGCTGGTCGGGCTGTCGGAGCGCGTGGCGCGGGCCAGCAACCTGCTGTCGACGCGCGTGGACATCGCGCGCGAGCGCCAGAACCAGGCGTTGCTGTCGTCGATGAACCGCCGCGCCAAGCTGCAGCTGCGGCTGCAGCAGACGGTGGAAGGGCTGTCGGTGGCGGCCATCGTCTATTACCTGGCGGGGCTCGTCGGCTACGTCACCAAGGGCCTGAAGGCCGGCGGGCTGAAGCTGGAACCGGACCTGCTGGTGGGCATTGCCGTGCCCGCGCTGGCGGCACTGGCCATCCTCGCGGTGCGGCGGGCACGCAGGCACGCCGCCGAAGAAACCACTCCCTGACTGAACAGGGCGCAGCCCTTGTCTTGCCGTTTCCCGCCCCGCGCACGCCGATGAGCCGGCGCCGCCTCACTCGCCGCGGAATACCGGCCGCCGCTTTTCCTTGAAGGCGCGGATGCCTTCGCGGTAGTCGTCGCTGTCGTAGACCAGCCGGCGCAGGCCCTGGATGCGCTCGAAGCCCTGCGGCGACATCGGGTGTGCGCCGGCCAGAATGCGCAGCTGCTCCTTCATCACCGAAATGCTCAGCGGCGCATTGGCCGCGATGTCCTGCGCCCAGGCCAGGGTGAAGGCCTCCAGCTCGCCGGCGGCAACGACATGGTTGATCATGCCCAGCCGCTCGGCGCGCTCGGCAGAGATGGGCTTGGCGGTGAAGGCCATCTCCTTGGCGATGCGCATGTTCGACGCATTGAGCAGCGTCAGCATGCCGCTCACGTTGTAGGGCACGCCCAGTCGTGCCGGCGTGAGCGCGAAAGTGGCGTTCGGCGCGGCGACGACGAGGTCGCAGGCGAACACGGTCTCGCAGGCGCCGCCCCAGACGCTGCCTTCGACCATCGCGATCACCGGCGCCGGGAAGTTCTCGATCTCGCGGATCAGGTAGCGCAGCGGGTCGTCCCAGCCCAGCGGGTCGCGGCCCGTGTCGGGCAGCTCATGCACGTCGTGCCCGGCGGACCAGACCTTGCTGCCGGCAGCGGCACGCAGCACCACGACGCGCAGCCGCCGGCGGCCGAAGTCGGCCAGCGCCGCGATCAGATCGTCCACCAGCCGCCGGCTCAGCGCATTGCGCTGCTGCGGGTGGTCGAGCGTGATGACGCCGACCGCATCGTGGCAGTCGATGCGCACCAGGGCTGGCGAGCTCTCGCTCCCCGCCGCGGCTGCGCCGGGCCCGGTCGCAGGGACGGCGGCATCGCGTCCGGCGGTCATGGCTGGCACCACCGGGGCACTGAACGAGACGTTCGCATCGGCGGATTC
>JACZKT010000507.1 GCA_014859905.1 Rubrivivax sp. | reverse complement strand
GCCACAGTGTCGGCGTCATCACGCCTCCAGCGTCAGCCACCAGGCCCGGCCGCCAGAGCGCAGGCGCCACGACTGGGCCTCGCCGCTTTCGGACCACAGCAGCGTGTCCGCGGACACCGGCTCGGTGCGTTCGTCGAGGTCCAGCAAGGCGTCGTCGGCAACGTACAGCCCACGCCAGAAAAGGCTGCCGTCGAGACTGCCGCCTGGACGGGCGTTACGCATGGCCGCCGAACCGGCACCGCGGCGATGCATGAGGTTGAGGTCGCGCGACGGGCCGCCCGGCAGCCGGCAGGCCGGCGCCGCTTCGCCGTCGAAGCGTACCGGTGCGTCGGCGGGGCCGACGGACATCGAACCGGTCGGCAGCGTCAACTCGACACCCTCGCCGTCGATCACGGCGAACCAGCGTTCGACACCGGGGAAAGGCGAGAAGGGACCGTCGCGATCGACGTCGGCCACGCTCACGCGCAGCCGCCAGTCGGCCGCCTGCGGCCAGGCCAGCAGCTCGCGCGTCGTGCCGCCGCCGTTGCGCCAGGGCTGCGGCGGGCAATCGGCCAGGTGCACGCGGTGCAGCGTCATGGCGTGAAGCTCCCTTCGACGACGTAGCGCATGCCCGGGTGCACCAGGCGCGCGATGGTGATGGCGGCGTCGCGCGTGAAGGTGCGGCGCACGACGATCAGGCAGGGGTCGTCGGCGCCGATCCGCAGCAGCCGCGCCTCCTGCGCCGTCGGCCGCGCTGCCTCCAGCGAGTACTGCGCGCGCCACAAGGCCGTGGTCTCGAACAGCACGTGGGTCGGCGTGGTGCGCGTGAAGTCGGCCTGCAGGTAGGCCGGCGCACAGGCCGGGTTGACATAGCGGTCTTCGCACTGCAGTGGCACGCCGTTCTCGAAGTGCACGATCAACGTGTGGAACACCGCGCTGCCCGGCGCCACGCCCAGCTGCGCGGCCAGCGCCAGCGGCGCCGGCTCGGCGCATTGCAGGTGCACTTCGGCGTGGTGGTGGTGGCCGCGGGACTGGATCTCTTCCTGCAGGTCGCGGATGGTGAGCGTGGACGAGACGCGGTGCAGCGGCGCGGCAAAGGTGCCCACGCCCTGGCTGCGCACCACCAGGCCCTCGGCCTGCAACTCGCGGATGGCGCGGTTGACGGTCATGCGGCTGACGCCGAATTCCGCCACCAGCTCGGCCTCCGAGGGCATCAGCGCACCCGGCGGCCAGCGCCCGCTGGCCAGGCCCCGCTTGAGGTGCGTCTTGACGCGGGCGTACGGCGCCTGGGACGGCGCAGAGGCACGAGGGGAAACCATGGTGTGCATCGTACTTGCATAGGCTTGTCTATACAAGTAGAGTGCAACCCTGCATCGACCGTCGCCCGCCACGGAGAACCATCATGACCGACCTCAGCGCCATCCACCGCCGCGCGCAACCGCACCCCGTGCGTTCGCCCCGCGGCAGCCAGATCAGCTGCGCCAACTGGCTCATCGAAGCCGCCTACCGCATGATCCAGAACAACCTCGACCCCGAGGTGGCCGAAAACCCCGACGCCCTGGTGGTCTACGGCGGCATCGGCAAGGCGGCGCGCAACTGGGACTGCTTCGAGGCCATCCTCGAAGCGCTGCGCCGGCTGCAGGCCGACGAGACGCTGCTGGTGCAGAGCGGCAAGCCGGTGGGCGTGTTCCGCACCCATGCCGACGCGCCGCGCGTGCTCATCGCCAACTCCAACCTGGTGCCCAGGTGGGCGACCTGGGAACACTTCGACGAGCTCGACCGCAAGGGCCTGATGATGTACGGCCAGATGACTGCCGGCAGCTGGATCTACATCGGCAGCCAGGGCATCGTGCAGGGCACCTACGAGACCTTCGTCGAAGCCGGCCGCCAGCATTACGGCGGGGAGCTGGCGGGGCGCTGGATCCTCACCGCCGGCCTCGGCGGCATGGGCGGCGCGCAGCCGCTGGCGGCCACCTTTGCCGGCGCCTGTTCGCTGAACATCGAGTGCCAGCAAAGCCGCATCGACTTCCGGCTGCGCAGCCGCTACCTCGACGAGCAGGCGACCGATCTCGACGATGCGCTGGCGCGCATCGCGAAGAACACCGCCGCCAAGCGGGCGGTGTCGATCGGGCTGCTCGGCAACGCGGCGGAGATCCTGCCCGAACTGGTGCGGCGTGGCGTCAGGCCCGACCTGGTGACGGACCAGACCAGCGCGCACGATCTCGTCAACGGCTACCTGCCCGCCGGCTGGAGCGTGGCGCACTGGCGCGACGCGCAGGCGGATCCGGCGCAGCACGCCGGCCTGCGCGAGGCCGCTGCGCGCAGCTGCGCCGTGCACGTGCGGGCCATGCTGGCCTTCCAGGCC
>JACZKT010000506.1 GCA_014859905.1 Rubrivivax sp. | reverse complement strand
GGTGACGATGCCGCCGCGCTGGCCGGCTGGCAGGCGCTGCGGCGCAGCGAAGCCGCGCCGTGGATCGGCCTGGCTGCGCCGCGCGTGCTGTTGCGGCTGCCCTACGGCAAAGCCACCGACCGCGTCGAGTCCTTCGCCTTCGAGGAGTTCGACGCGACGCCGGTGCACGACGAGTTCCTGTGGGGCCATGGCTCGCTGGCGGTGGCGCTGCTCATCGGGCGTGCGTTCAGCGCGCGCGGCTGGGCATTCGAGCCCGGTGACGAGCGTGAGATCGGCGACCTGCCGGCGTACACCTACCTGCAAGACGGCGAACGTGAGCTGCTGGCGTGTGCCGAGCAGTACCTGGGCGAGCAGGGCGGCAACGCGTTGCTGGCCGCCGGGCTGATGCCGGTGCTGAGCCACCGGCATGCGAATGCGGTGACGGTGATGCGGTTTCAGTCGGTGGCGGAGCCGGCTCGCGCGCTGGCCGGACTCGGTGTCTGACATGACCGGCCTCGCCACGGAGCCTTGATGCCGCGCCACATTCACGAAGAGACCGAGGTCGAACTCATCTGCCTGTTGAAGGATGGCAAGACGGGCGCCGGCAGCGTGGAGTTCGTCGTCATGCACGATGCGGCGGAGGTGACGCGCGTGCAGGGCACCGTGGCCGCCGACACGCGCGCGCCGGCGGGCAAGACCGCGACCGCGAAGTACAAGCCGCCCAAGGTGGCCGACGACAAGGCGAGTTACGTGCTCACCTACAAGGCCATCGCGGATGGCGAGGAATACAAGTCCGACGACGAGATCAACGTCTGGCCGCGCGAGGGCAAGCTCACCAGCCGCAACGAGGACGACACCCAGCCGCTGAAGAGCTTCAAGTTCAAGGTGATGCAGAACGGTGCCCAGTTCGGCAGCGGCTTTCGCACCACCAACGCCGACCCGTCGATCGAAACCTTTCGCCTGGACAAGGGCTACCCGTTCAAGCTCGAGGGCGTGGCGCCGTACGAGATCGTCGGCGACCCCGAGCCACAGGGTGGCAAGCTGCGCGACCTCAAGAGCAAGGGCAAGGTCACGTTCAAAGCCGAGTTCGTCGACCCCAAGCGGCCCGCCGACGGCAAGATCGTCCAGTGGGTGAACCTGGTGGCCACCGCGGGCAAGAACGGCACCGACGGCCTGGGCTCCGAGGTCGTCGTCACCGTCGGCGCCGAAGGTGACCGCGACGCCGCCGGCACCACCAAGGCCGACCCCATCGGCACCGCCGGTGTCTATGTCTACATCAAGGTGAAGTTCAGCGGCCCTTCGGCGCGAAAGAGCAAGCGCAACACGCCCAAGACCGATCTCGTGGCCGGCCTGAATCTGCTGGACCGCACTGCCGTGAAGGAGGCCGCCACCGACCCCGAATGGGAGTTCACCGGCAAGATCGACCTCGCCGATACCGGCGGCGTGGGCAAGTTCAAGCTGCAGCTCGGGCTGGCCGGCGGCGACGGCTGCGAAGTCAGCATCGGCAGCACCAAGGCCTGCGGCGACGCCACGCTCACCTTCACCAACTGGCGCAAGATCTGGTACGAATTGATGGCGCCGGACGTGATGGCCCTGCGCGACAGCACGGCTGAAGACGGCACCGCGGTGCGCGACTTCCCCACCGCGCTGATCGACGCGCTCAAGGCCGGCGGCGACCCTACATTCGTGAAGTACCAGATCCACCGCAGCCAGAGCTTCACGGCCGCCGAAGCCAACACGGCGGCGCCGGGCTCGGTGCTGCCGCGCTCGTTCTTCCAGCGCGCTGCCGGGGCGGCAAACTGCTACCTGCTCACCGACTACTCCTTCACCAAGTACCCGAAGAACTTCGACAAGGGCAAGGGGGCGCGTGGCTCGCTCATCAAAGGCTGCGACGTCAACCTCTTCAACGACGGTCCGGCGCGGGACGCCGACCTGACGCGCCAGTTCGAAGCCACGTCGGCACAGGCCGACTACGACCTGGCCGCCAACGACCCGAACATCCTCTGGTCGCCGAACTCGGCCTTCAAGGGCGGCGGCGGTGCGGCGGCGATGCGCTCGATCAAGTGGAAGGCCAAGATCGCCGACAAGGCGCCCTACCACGGGCCGCCGGCGGTGGAGTTCACGAGCGCGGACGACCCGGCACGCGACGACGAAGGCGATGCGACATTCACCGTCGAGGAACTGCTCCAGAACCCGGCACCTTGCACGGTGACGTTCAAGAAGCCGAGGATCGGCCATACGGCGACCTCCCTCGACTCGGTTGCGAAGGGCGCGCTGCAGAGTTGGCTGTCGGCATTGTGGACAGACGCGAAGGTGCGGCCACACGGCTTCAAGCTGACGATCCGCGCCACCGGCCGCATGGGCAACTCACGGCGAACCGATCGTGTCACCGCGATCCAGAACTACATCAACACCGCCGTTGCTGCGGCGCCGGCCTTGTGGAAGCACCGTGGCCTCACCCCGACCGGCGCACTGCGCGAAGGCGGGCTGGCGGCGGGCACCGACGTCGACATGGCGCGCAGCCACTGGAAGCTGATCGCCGTGAACCTGCCCGCCGGCGCCCACGACAAGCCGGGCGAGTTCGCCGGCGCCCTGAGCGCCACGCATTGCCCCGTTTCGGTGGAACTGAAGTTCGAACCGCAGCATGCGGGCCTGGGCATGGCGGGACAGGGCGCACAGAAGGGTGAGCTCCTGCTTTGCATCAAGGTGGACGCGCCGGTCAGCGTGGCCGACATCGCGTTGCACGAACTGGGACACCAGTATGGGCTGTCGAAGGTGGCGCACGGTCTGCCGGGCCTGGCCAATGCCGCGGACGTGGCCACCGACGAACCCGAGCCGCGCTACCAGAACGTCGGCGCCAAGGGCCACTTCTACACCGGCAAGGGCCACTCGGGCGGTCACTGCGCCTGGGGTCTGAGCGACGTCCAGAAGGCCCGCGCCACCTACAACGGCATCCGCGGCAAATGCATCATGTACGGCGCGAGTTCATTGAACGACGGTACGCGCACCGCCGCCGGCTTCTGCACCCAGTGCTCAGACCACATCCGGGCGCAGGACCTGAGTGCACTGAAGTGACGCCCTACCGTGAAATTTCGGATGCATCATCGGGACTCCATCTGCTGGCTGTTCCTGGCGGCATTGGCGTCGTGTGCGGCGCTGCCACCGCTGCAGGCCGGCGAGCGCCCGGCCGCGCGAACTGAGGGGAGAAAGAGCGTGAGCACCGGACCGTTGAATCTGAACGATGCCGACTTCTGGTCGGACCCGCGCCGCACGCGCGGCGAGATCGAATCACCGCTGCTCGATGCCGGCCGCGATGTCCTGCTCTTCGACGCGCCGGTCGTGGTGCCGATCGACGTCCAGGCCACCGCGCCCGCGCAGGCGTTGCGCGTGGCCCGCCTGTCCACGCTGCGCGATTGGCCGTTTCGTGAGCACGCCATCGTGGTCGGCGTGGACCTCGCGAACAACATGGTGCAGGCGGCACTCGCCGTCGAACCGCCGGACCGCCCGGTCCCGCCGCCCGAGCCCGCGAGTGACCGCCCCGCCCAGGTAGGCATGGGTTCGGAGACGTTCACGATCGACCTGCGCCAGCGCCTCGAATTGCCCTGGGAACCGGGCCGCGTGCAGGCACGCCTGATCGTCGGCGACCAGTTCACGCCGGCGCGCACGCTGGAGCTGAAGACCACCTCCAAACATGTCGACCCGGAAGTCGAACGCTTCAGAGCCGAGCAGCGACTGAAGACGTGTGTACCGGCGCTGATGCCCGCACCCGACGTCGCCGGCCTCAGCTACGCCCGCGACGAGCGCATGCCGCCACTGCCCGAAGGCGTGGGCCTGGCTCTGAGCGCACCGCGCCTGTGCGTGATGGGAGCCGACACGCCGTGCACGCTGCGCGGCAGCTTCCGGCTGCCGGTGCTCAAGCGGCACATCGTGCCGGCCGGGGCCACGGCGTCGGGCACCGAAGCCCTGCGCACACAGTGGGCGGCCGAGTCCGCCAGGGGCCGGCGCCTGCCTACCGCGGTCGTGCCGATCACCTTGGTGGGCGCGAACGCCAGCTACGGCGGTCCGGCCGTCTGGCGGTTGGTGTTGCCGGTGTTCGAGGCGCTGGACTTCAAAGGGCCGCAGCCGGTGGGCATCGGCACCTTCTCGCTCGACCTGCGCACGCTGTCGGGCTTTGCCGACGAGGAGCAGAGTTGGTACCTCTACGGCTTCTCTGATGAAGCCTTCTCCGGGCCACTACCCGTGGGCCTGACACGCCGTCCGCGCACCCCCTGATCGACGCGACGAAATGGCGGCTGTCGAATGGCCCTTGCTCCGCAAGTCGCAGATCCGCGCGCTCGGGCTCGCGGCGCGCGAGGCCTACCTCGAACGGCTGGCAGCCCACGTCAGTGAAATCTTCCCTACTCATGCCGCGTTCATCGAACGCCCCGCCGGCCGGCGCTTCCTGGAACGCTGCGTCGTCGCCGCGCGCGGCCACGGCTTGACCGACCAGCACAGCGTGACGCTGTACACCGACCTGGCGGTCGCGCTGGGCTTCGCCTTCGAAGGGCAGCCGCAGCGGCGCTGGATCGCCGAGATCCTGGAGGACCGGGGCCTCGGCAGCGCGGGCAAGATGTTCCTGATCTACAACCAGTTGTCCGACCGCTGCCCGGGCGACCCGCTGCCGCCGCCGGACGAAGCCGACGACGACGAGACCCTGGCCAGCGTCCTGCCGTTGGTGCCGCAATGGCCGCCGGGAGACTGGGGATGAGCCACTGGTCCGAGAACGCGCGCACGTCGGCCAACGGGTCGATGGGCAGCGGTGCGGTCGACGCGCCGGTCAAGGAATGCATCGACCGCACCTGGGAGCCGCTGGCCGAAACCGAGGCACTCCCGTTGTGGGAGCTGCAGGCCGAGATCCTGCCCGACGATCAGGCCGACGGCACCGCGGACGGCACGCCGCGCTGACGCGTGGCGAGCACGCCGCGCTCGATGCCGTACTCCCACACCGAACGCCCGCCGCTGCCCTCGCAGATGAAGCGTTGCACCGGGCCGAAGAAGCGCGCCAGCTCGTCCGGCGTGCATGTCGGCAGCCAGGCGCGCAGCACGCGCGGGTCGTAGAAACGGAAGAGGTATCGCCTGCCGTCTTCGCCGCGCACCCGGAGCCAGCGCCGCAGGTGATGGCGCAGGTTGTCCGGCTCGTCGGTGACGAGGAAGACGCCCCAGCTCTTGCCCCAGCCGACGTCGAGCAGGCGCGTCACGAGCCGGTGACCGGCCGGCAGCTCCACGAGCTGCGGCGACGCACGATCGAGTTCGCGCGGGATGCGGCCGCTGTAGAGGCTGCGGTACTCGAGTCGTGACTCGATGAGCGCGAGATGGATGCCGGGATCGCGGGCCCCGTCGAGCACGGCCCAGACGCTCGGCGGGCGGACACCTTCGGGCCAAAGGGCCTGCAGCAGCGGATGGCGCGGCTCGTCGCTCATCGCGAGGCCCCGGCGTGCGCGGCTTCTTCGTCTTCCTGCTTACATTCCTCGCACAGCGGCGTGCCGTCACGCGCGGCCTGTTCG
>JACZKT010000505.1 GCA_014859905.1 Rubrivivax sp. | reverse complement strand
TCGCTGCGCCCCGCGCCGGCCCGCCGCAGGTGCGGCCGGTGCCGTCGCCGACGCCGGAGGAGGTGGATCGGCAGCGTGAGCGCGACGACGAACGCAAGCGGGCTCCCGACGCACGTCGCGGCCCGCGCGAGAACCTGCGCTGACGCAGCGCGGCGCCGTCGGCGCCGTTCGGATCCTCAGCGCAGCAGCGGCCTGAGCACCGGCCAGACGTTATCGAGCATCTTCGGGTGCGCCTGCGCCGTGGGGTGGATGCGGTCGGGCTGGAACAACTCGTCGGCGTTCGGCGCGTCGGCCACGCCGGCCAGCAGGAAGGGCACCAGAGCCGTGCCCTCGGCGCGCGACACGGTGCCGAAGAGGCGGAAGAAGTCCTCGCCGTACTTGCGCCCGTAGTTGGGCGGCATGGCCACACCGGCGATCAGCACCTTGGCCCCGGCCGCCTTGGCGGCGCGCGCCATCTCGGTCAGGTTGGCCTGCGTCATCTCCAGCGGCAGGCCGCGCAGCGCGTCGTTGCCGCCGAGCGCGATCACCACCACCCGCGGCTTGTGCTGCTTCAGCAAGGCCGGCAGGCGCGAGCGGCCGCCCGACGTGGTGTCGCCGCTGATGCTGGCGTTGACCACCTGCACCGGCAGCTTCTCGTCGGCGATGCGCTTTTCCAGCAGCGCCACCCAGCCGCTGCCGCGCGCGATGCCGTATTCGGCCGACAGGCTGTCGCCCACCACCAGCAACGTGCGCCTTGGCCCCAGGGCATGCACGGGTGCGGCCAGCGCCGCCAGGGGCAGCAGGGCCAGCACGCTACAGTGCATGACAAAAGCGCGTCGCGCAGAAACCGAAAACGCCATGTCCGAACCCATCATCGTCGTGCAGCGAGTCACCAAGAAGGTGGCCGATTCCACCGGGTCGCTGACCATACTCCATGACATCGACTTCGCATTGGCGGCACGGGAATCGGTGGCCATCGTCGGCGCCTCCGGGTCGGGCAAGAGTACGCTGCTGTCGATCGTGGCCGGGCTGGACACACCGTCGTCGGGCAGCGTCGTGCTGGCCGGGGTCGACCTCTTCAAGCTCGACGAGGACGCGCGCGCCGAGCTGCGGTCGCGCCAGGTCGGCTTCGTGTTCCAGAGCTTCCAGCTGCTGGGCAACCTGACGGCGCTGGAAAACGTCATGCTGCCGCTGGAACTGATGGGCCGCCCCGACGCGCGCGCCGCGGCCACCGAGATGCTGCGCCGTGTGGGCTTGAGCGAGCGGCTGCGGCATTACCCCAAGGTGCTGTCCGGCGGCGAGCAGCAGCGCGTGGCGCTGGCGCGTGCCTTCGTCGTGCGGCCGGCCGTGCTGCTGGCCGACGAGCCCACCGGCAGCCTGGACTTCGCCACCGGCGCCACGGTGATGGAGCTGATGTTCGAGCTCAACCGCGAGGCCGGAACGACGCTGGTGCTGGTTACCCACGACCCGGCCATCGCCGCGCGCTGCGACCGCCAGCTGCGCATCGAGGCCGGGCGCATCGTCGAGTCGACGCGGCGGGAATTGCAGCCGGCCTGAGCGTCGAGGGCTGGCGCGGGGTCAGCGCCCGATACGGCAGGAGTTGCCGCACTCGTTCACGGTGCAGGGATCGCGGAAGTCGAATGGCAACGCCGTCATCGCCGATGCACCTCGGCCTTTGGAGGTGGGGCCTCGCGACTGCGTGTTCCGCGGTGCCGGTCAGGCGAACTGAAGTTCGATCTTGCCGGCGCGGCGCCGCACGGGGCCGACGACGATCTTGACGTCATGGCCCAGGCGGGTCACCAGTTCCAGCAGCCTGGCTTCGCTGACGCCACGGAACTGCCCGCGGGTGATGCGGGAGACCTTGGACTGGTCGATGCCCAGCAGTTCGGCGGCCTCCTGTTGGGTCAGTCGGCGTGCCTTGATGGCCCTGGCGATCTCGGCCGCGAGCTGGGACTTGCGTTGCATTTCGGCGGCGTCAGCGTAGCCCAGGTCGGCGTAGACGTTGGTGCTGCCTTCTTCGATCGTGATCTCGGTGTTGCGGGTCATCGACGTGCTCCTTGTCGGGCCTGCCAGGCCCCGAAGTCCTGCTTCGCGGCCTTGAGTCTGGCGTGGATCAGATCCATGTCTTCCTTCGGCGTCTTGATGCCGCGCTTGGACTTCTTCTGGAAGCAGTGCAAGACGTAGATCCAAAGACGTAGATCCAGCCTGCGAACTTGACGGTGTAGACGGCGCGGTAGGTGCTGCTGCGATCGTCTTCCACCACCTCCAGCACGCCAGCCGACCCGAAGCCGGTCAGGACCTTGGCGTCCGGGTGCTTGCCTCCAGCTTGTGCGAGGTCGATGGCGTGGCCGAACAGGTCCTTGACGTCTTCCGGGCTGGCGTCGAAATCGCGTTTGGCCGAACCCACCCACTTCAGAGGCTTGCGGGCTTGCTTCGACATCGGGTCATTATGCCAATTTGGACATACCAGCGTCAATCCGAGGCAAGGTTCACCGGTCGTCGGATTGGTGACCGGTGCGATCGGGGCCTGCTGGGTGAACATGGCGTCATGAATACTGTATGTATGTACAGTATCAACTCCGGAAAACCCATCCCGCTGCACCCGCCGCGCGCGTGGTCCGCGCCGTGTCATACCACCGCCTGCCCGATTACGCCGAGCTGCACTGCCGCAGCAACTACAGCTTCCTGAGCGGTGCTTCGCACCCCGAGGAACTGGTGGCGCGCGCGCACGCGCTGGGTTATGCGGCGCTGGCGATCAGCGACGAATGTTCGCTCGGCGGCGTCGTGCGCGCCCATGCCGAGGCCAAGCGGCTGGGCCTGCACCTGATCGTCGGCGCCGAGATGGCGCTGCAACGCACGCCAGCGGCACCCCAGGCGGGCTCAGCGGCGCGGACGGCCCCGGCGCAGGCAATGCCGCCCGGCGGCCCGCGCCTCATCCTGTTGGCGATGTCGCGGCGCGGCTACGGCAACCTGTCGCAGTGGATCACCGTGGCGCGTCGCCGTGCGCCCAAGGGCCAGTACCAGGCGCTGATGTCCGACCTGGAAGGCCGCGTGCCGCACCTGCCCACGCTGGCCGGCCTGCCCGACTGCCTGGCGCTGCTGCACACGCCGGCCGTGCTGGCCTCGGCACAGCCTTTCGAGACCCTGTTCGCGCACGCGCTGTGGCTGAAGACCTGGTTCGGCCACGGTCCCGAGGGGCGTGCCGCGCTGGCGTTGCCGCTGCTGCACCACGCGCACGACGCGCTGCTGGCCGACATCGTGCAGCGTGTCGCCGTGCTCACCGGACTGCCCATCGTTGCCGTGGGCAGCGTGCTCATGCACACCCGCTCGCGCAAGCCGCTGCAGGACGCGCTGACCGCAACAAAGCTGAAGTGCGCGGTGGCCGAAGCCGGCCTGGCGCTGGAACCCAACGCCGAGGCCCACCTGCGAGCACGCTCGCGTCTGGCCACGCTGTACCGGCCCGAATGGCTGGCGGCGACGCTGGCGCTGGCCGGGCGCTGCGCCTTCTCGCTCGACGAACTGCGCTACGAATACCCGCAGGAGATCGTTCCCGACGGCCACACGCCGGCGTCGTGGCTGCGCCAGCTGACGGAGGAGGGCGTACGCCGCCGCTTCCCGGCCGGCGAGACATCCGAGGTGCGCGCCACCCTCGAACACGAGCTGGCGCTCATCCATCGACTCCAGTACGAGCCGTACTTCCTGACCGTGGCCGACCTCGTGCAATGGGCGCGCGGCCAGGGCATCCTGTGCCAGGGTCGCGGCAGTGCCGCCAATTCGGCGGTCTGCTACTGCCTGGGCGTGACCGAGGTCGACCCGGCGCGCATGACGCTGCTGTTCGAACGTTTCATCAGCGCCGAGCGCAACGAGCCGCCCGACATCGACATCGACTTCGAGCACCAGCGCCGCGAGGAGGTCATCCAGTACGTCTACCGCAAGTACGGCCGCCATCGCGCCGCGCTCACCGGCGTCGTCATCAGCTACCGGCCGCGCAGTGCGCTGCGCGACATGGGCCGCGCGCTGGGCATCGACCTCGACCGCATCGATGCGGTGTCGAAGTCGCAGCACTGGTTCGACGGCCGCCGCATCGACCCCGAGCGCCTGCGCGAGAACGGCTTCGACCCCGAATCACCGCTCAGCCGGCTGTGGGTCGAGCTGACGCAGGCGTTGATCGGCTTTCCGCGCCACCTGAGCCAGCACCCGGGCGGCTTCGTCATCGCGCGCGACGACCTGGCGCGGCTGGTGCCGGTGGAAAACGCCGCCATGGCCGGGCGCAGCGTGATCCAGTGGGACAAGGACGATCTCGATGCGCTGGGCCTGCTGAAGGTGGACCTGCTGGCGCTGGGCATGCTCAGCGCGATCCGCCGCGCGCTGGATTTCGTCGGCCGGAAACTCGGCCGCTCGTCGTTCACGATGCAGGACGTGCCTGCCGAAGACAAGCCCACCTACGCCATGCTTTGCCAGGGCGACAGCGTCGGCACCTTCCAGGTCGAAAGCCGGGCCCAGATGAGCATGCTGCCGCGGCTGCAGCCGCATTGCTTCTACGATCTGGTGATCGAGGTCGCCATCGTGCGCCCCGGGCCCATCCAGGGCGGCATGGTGCACCCCTACCTGCGCCGGCGCAGCGGCGAGGAGGCGGTGGACTACCCGAGCGCCGAAGTCCAGCAGGCGCTGCAGCGCACGCTGGGGGTGCCGATCTTCCAGGAGCAGGTGATGCAGCTGGCGATCCTGGCCGCCGACTTCACGCCCGGCGAGGCCGATCAGCTGCGCCGCGCCATGGCGGCCTGGAAGCGCAAGGGCGGCCTCGGCCCCTTCCACGAGCGGCTGGTGGGCCGCATGGTGGCCAAGGGTTACACGCAGGACTACGCCGAGCGCATCTTCAAGCAGATCGAAGGTTTCGGCGAATACGGCTTCCCCGAAAGCCACGCCGCCAGTTTTGCGCTGCTGGTCTACGTCAGCGCCTGGTTCAAGTGCCACCACCCCGACGCCTTCCTGGCGGCGCTGCTGAACAGCCAGCCGATGGGCTTCTACGCCCCGGCGCAACTGGTGCGCGATGCCCGCGAGCACGGCGTCACGGTGTTGCCGGTGGACGTGATGCGCAGCGACTGGGACTGCGTGCTCGAAGGCTCGGGTGCGCCGCTGTGCGAGGTTCGCCTGGGCTTCAACCGCATTGCCGGCCTGCCACGGGAAGCCGCCGAGCGCATCGTGGCGGCGCGTATGGCAGGGCCGTTTGCCGGCCCCGAAGACCTGGCGCGCCGCGCGCTGCTCGACGCGCACGAGCTGTCGCTGCTGGCGCAGGCCGACGCGCTGGCGCCGATCAGCGGCCACCGCCACCAGGCGGCCTGGGGCGTGGCCGGCATCGACACCCGCGCCACCG
>JACZKT010000504.1 GCA_014859905.1 Rubrivivax sp. | reverse complement strand
CTGTGAGCGAGGCGCCGATGACCCCGCACCCGACACCGGCCGGCGCCGCGACGCCCCCCGCGCTGGGCGTGTCCGGCCGCCTGGCGCGTGCCTTCCAGTCCAACGCGCTGACGCCGCTGCTGGCGCTGGTGGCGTTGTTGCTCGGCGTCTTTGCCGTGCTGGTGACGCCGCGCGAGGAAGAGCCGCAGATCAACGTCACGATGGCCAACGTGCTGATCGCCTTCCCCGGCGCCAGCAGCACCGACGTGCAGAACATGGTGGCGCGGCCGGCCGAACACGTGCTGAGCCAGATCGCCGGCATCGAGCACACCTATTCGGTGTCGCGCCCGGGCATGGCGGTGCTGACGGTGCAGTTCAACGTCGGTGTACCGCGCACCGAGGCGCTGGTGCGCCTGTACGACGTGCTCAACGCCAACCAGGACTGGCTGCCCGCCGGCCTGGGCACGCTGGCGCCGATCGTCAGGCCCAAGGGCATCGACGACGTGCCGGTGCTGGCGGTCACGCTGTGGAGCCGCGACGGCACCAGTGGCGTCGAGCTGGAGCGTGTGGCCCACGCGATGGAGTCCGAACTCAAGCGCGTGCCCGGCACACGCGAGGTGCAGACCATCGGCGGCCCCGGGCGCACGCTGCAGGTGACGCTGCAGCCCGAGCGGCTGCGCGAACGCGGCGTCGACCTGTTGCGCCTGAAGCAGACGCTGGCTGCCGCCAACCAGGCCATGCCCGCCGGCACCGTGATCGACGACGCCGGCGCCGGCCGTTCGCTGGCGGTGGAAACCGGCGAATTCCTGCGTTCGGCGGAAGACGTGGAAAACCTCGTCGTCGGCGTGCACCAGGGCAAGCCGGTCTACCTGCGCGAGGTCGCGCAGGTCGAGGCCGGCGCGGCCCAGCCCTCCCGTTACGTGTGGTTCACGCCGGGCGCCAATGCCGCCGGCGCCGATGCCCGGGAACCAGCCGGCGCCGGCGGCCATCCTGCCGTGACGCTGACCGTGACCAAGAAGCCGGGCGAGAACGCGGTCGACGTGGCCCGCGCCGCACGCCAGCGCGTGGACGACCTGCGCAACACCGTGATTCCGGCCGGCATCGAAGCCACGATCACGCGCGACTACGGCGCCACCGCGGCCGAAAAGGCCAACAAGCTGATCCAGAAGCTGGGCTTCGCCACCGCCTCGGTGATCCTGCTGGTGGGCCTGGCGCTGGGCCGGCGCGAGGCGGTGATCGTCGGCGCGGCGGTCATTCTCACGCTCACCGCGACGCTGTTCGCGAGCTGGGCCTGGGGCTTCACGCTCAACCGGGTGAGCCTGTTCGCGCTCATCTTTTCCATCGGCATCCTGGTCGACGACGCCATCGTGGTGGTCGAGAACATCCACCGCCACCAGTTGCTGGACCCGACGCGAGCGCTCAAGGACATCATCCCGGTCGCGGTGGACGAGGTCGGCGGCCCGACCATCCTGGCCACGCTGACCGTCATCGCCGCGCTGCTGCCGATGGCCTTCGTGAGCGGCCTGATGGGGCCGTACATGAGCCCGATCCCGATCAATTCGAGCCTGGGCATGGCGCTGTCGCTGGCCATCGCCTTCACCGTCACGCCCTGGCTGGCGCTGAAGCTGATGAAGCCGCACGACACGCTGGGCGACCATCCGCACGGCCAGCATGCGCCGAGCCGGCTCAGCAGCGCGATGTCGCGTGCTTTCGCGGGGCTGCTGACGCCGTTCCTGGAGAGCGCGCGCAAGCGCTGGCTGCTGCTGGCCGGCATTCTGGCGGCGCTGATGCTGTCGGTGGGCCTGGCCGCCGTGCAGTGGGTGGTGCTGAAGATGCTGCCCTTCGACAACAAGAGCGAGTTCCAGCTCGTCGTCGACATGCCGGCCGGCACGCCGCTGGAAGACACCGCCGCGGCGCTGCACGAGATGGCTGGCTTCCTGGCGCGGCAGCCCGAGGTGCTGGACATGCAGGGCTACGCCGGCACGGCCAGCCCCATCACCTTCAACGGCCTGGTGCGCCAGTACTACATGCGCGCCGACGCCGAGCAGGGCGACCTGCAGATCAACCTCGTCGACAAGGCGCACCGCGACGAGCAGAGCCACGCCATCGCGCAGCGCCTGCGGCCCGCGCTGGAGAAGATCGCCCAGCGCCACGGCGCGCGGCTGAAGGTGGTGGAGGTGCCGCCCGGCCCGCCGGTGATGAGCCCGCTGGTGGCCGAGGTCTACGGCCCCAGCGAAGCTGGCCGCCAGCAACTCGCCGCGCGGGTGGCGCAGGCCTTCGCCGCCACGCCCGACATCACCGCCATCGACACCTCGTTGCACGAAGACGCGCCGCGCGCCTTCCTGCGCGTGCAGCGACAGCGCGCCGAGTCGCTGGGCATCCCGGTCAGTGCGGTGGCCGCCACCGTGCAGGGCGCGCTGTCGGGCACCGGCGCGCTGGGCGAATACTGGATCAACCAGCCGGCCGACCCGTACCGCGAATACGCCATCAAGTGGGACGGCGAATCGCAGATCACGTACGAGACCTTCCGCGACATGGGCGCGGCCTACGGCGTGGGCCTGATCCTGATCTACCTGCTGGTGGTGGCGCAGTTCAAGAGCTACAAGACGCCGCTGATCATCATGGCGCCGATCCC
>JACZKT010000503.1 GCA_014859905.1 Rubrivivax sp. | reverse complement strand
GCAGCGCCCGGCCCAGGCTGTGCCGGCCGCGCTCGGCGCGCCAGGCGTAGGACAGGCGCACGACGCGGTCGCCCTGCGTCGTGGCCTTGTGTACCAGGTGGCCGGCTTGCAGGTGCGCACGCGCCAGCGGCTCCGGCAGGTGGCCGCAGCCCAGGCCGCGCAGCAGCGCTTCGAGCTTGGCGCGCGTGTTGGGCACCGTCAGCACGTCCTGCCCCGGCAGCAGGCCGACGGTGATCGGCGTCAGCCGCTGCGCCGTGTCGGCCACCGCCACCGCACGCTGGCGTACCAGCCGGACGTCGTCCAGCGGCTCGTCCACCGCCGCCAACTGGTGGTGCGGCGCGACGCAGAACACGAATGCCATCTCGCCCAGCGGGCGCAACTCGATGCCACCGGGGTTGGGCAGGTCGCCCTTGACGCCAATGGCCAGGTCCACCTGCCCCGACACCAGCGCCTCCCAGGTGCCGGCCAGCACGTCGGTGCGCAGGCGCAGCCTTGTGCCGGGGCGCGAGCCGTCGCTGCCATCGCCCGTGGCGTCGCCACTGCGGCCGTCGCACAGGCCACAGAAGGCTTCGACGAGCTCGAACACCGTCGGCACCGAGAGGATGTCCTCGACGCTGATCGACAGCTGCGTCTCCCAGCCCTTGGCCACCCGCCGCACGCGGTTGGAGACCGCGCCCATCTCCTGCAGCAGCCGGCGCCCTTCGTGCAGCAGCTCGGTGCCGGCCGGTGTGAGCTGCGCCTGGCGCGAGCTGCGGTCGAACAGCAGCGCGTCCAGCGCTTCTTCGAGCTGGCGCACGCTGTAGGTCAGCGCCGACGGCACCTTGCCGAGTTCACGCGCCGCCGCGGCAAAGCTGCCGGTGCGGGCGATGGTGTCCATCATCACCAGGGCGTCGGGGGTCAGGGCGTGCAGGCGGTCGGGCATTGGGCTTCATCTTATTTGAACGGGCTCTTCAAGGGGCGTCACCCGCATCACGACCGCCGCTGTCTACAGTGGTGTCATTCATAGGAGACGCCGCATGATCACCCTGCGCAAGTCCGCCGAGCGCGGTTATGCCGACCACGGCTGGCTCAAGAGCTACCACAGCTTTTCCTTCGCCGACTACTTCGACCCGGTGCACATGGGCGTGGGCAACCTGCGTGTCATCAACGAAGACCGCATCGCCCCGGGCACCGGATTCGGCACCCACGGCCACCGCGACATGGAGATCGTCAGCTACGTGCTCGACGGCGCGCTGGCGCACAAGGACAGCATGGGCAACGGCGCCGAAAGCGGCCTTGAATCCGGCAAATCGGCCGGCGTCATCCGCCCCGGCGACGTGCAGCGCATGAGCGCGGGCACCGGCGTGCGGCACAGCGAGTTCAACCACGCCACCGACCAGACCACGCACTTCCTGCAGATCTGGATCCTGCCGCGCCGGGCCGGCATCGCCCCGAGCTACGAGCAGAAGCATTTCGACGCCGCGGCCAAGCGCGGGCGGCTGGCGCTGGTAGCGTCGCCCGACGGCCGCGAGGGGTCGGTGACGATCCACGCCGACGCAACCCTGCGCGCCGGCCTCGTCGACGGTGCCGAGCGCGTGGAGGTCGATCTCGACCCGCGTCGCATCGCCTACGTGCATCTGGTGCGCGGCGCGCTGCGCGTCAACGACCACGCCTTGCGCGGCGGCGACGCGGCACGCATCGAAGGCGAAACCAGGCTCGTCCTCGAAGGCGGCGAAGACGCCGAGGTGCTGGTCTTCGACCTCGCACCCTGAACGCCACCGAACGCCACCGAACACCCCATCCACCGAACCCCCGAATCCAATCACCCCCGGAGTCCCACCATGAGCAAGATCGTCATCGTCTACCACAGCGGCTACGGCCACACCAGGAAGGTCGCCGAAGCGGTGGCCGCCGGCAGCGGCGGCGCGCTGCTGGTCATCGACGCCGAAGGCAACCTCCCCGCCGGCGGCTGGGAACAGCTGGCCGCGGCCGAGGCCATCGTCTTCGGCTCGCCCACCTACATGGGCGGCCCGAGCTGGCAGTTCAAGAAGTTCGCCGACGCGTCGAGCAAACAATGGTTCACGATGCAGTGGCGCAACAAGCTGGCCGCCGGCTTCACCAACAGCGCCACGCTCAACGGCGACAAGTTCTCCACCCTCACCTACATGTTCACGCTGTCGCAGCAGCACGGCATGTTCTGGGTCGGCATGGGCATGCACGCGCCCAATGCCAAGAAGCACACGCGCGACGACGTCAACAACGTCGGCGGCTACGCCGGCCTGATGACGGTGACGCCGTCCGACGCTTCGGTGGACGAGATGGTGCCCGGCGACCTGGCCACCGCGCGTGCCTTCGGCGAGCGTGTGGTCGAGGCCCTGGCCGAGCTGGCCTGACGATCGGCAGGCGCGGGCGCGGCAGGTCGGCGCTACAGTGCGCCGATGAACCCGCTGCCCGTGATCTTCCAGGTCCTGCCCGCCGCCGACTGGGTGGCACTGGCCGTCTTCTTCGGCGCCTGGGTCGCCTATGCCACCTTTGCCCGCCGCCGCTCGACCGTGCGGCCATCGCTGCTGGCGCTGACGAATCGCGAACGCATGCGCTGGATGCTGCAGACCGCCGGGCGCGACAACCGCGTCGTCGACGGCGTCGTGGTGCAGAACCTGTCCACCGGCCCGTCGTTCTTCGCGTCGACCACCATCCTCATCATCGGCGGCCTGCTGGCGGTACTGTCGACGACCGAGCAGGCCAGCGCCATCGTGCGCGAGATCCCGTTCGCGGCACGCACCTCGGTGCTGGTGTTCGACCTCAAGATCGTGCTGCTGGCGGCGATCTTCGTCTACGCCTTCTTCCGCTTCACCTGGAGCCTGCGCCAGTACACCTTCGGCGCGCTGCTGGTGGCGGCGGCGCCGGCGCCCGAGACCTACACCAGCGAGGCCGCGCGCATGACCTTCGCCAGCCGCGCCGGCCGCGTCATGGGCCTGGCCGCGGAGACCTTCAACGACGGCCTGCGTGCCTACTACATGTCGTTCGCAGCCGTGGCCTGGTTCTTCTCGCCCTGGGCCTTCATGGCCGGCACTGCCGGCGTGGTGTGGATCCTGTACCGGCGCGAGTTCCATTCCGAGGTGCTGGCGGTGCTGGCCGAGCAGGGCGATTAGGGTTCACTTCCCGCTCGGCTCTGTACACTGCCTCGCAGCGGCTTGAAGGCTGTCCCGCGCCACGCAGGACCACGCCGCGGGGAACTTGTGATAGCGACGAATCGGCTTTGGACCCTTGTTCGCTCACGGGTCGGGCAACCCAGCCCGTTCGGCACGCTGCTGGGTGCGGCGGCGAGTGCCGACGAGGCGCCATTGCGGGCCGAGCTCTTCACCGCCGACCAGATGGCGCAGCACGGCAAGAGCCTGGCTGCAGCGCACGAACTGACCTTCGCGCGCGCCCGGGACCGCCTGCTGCCGCGGCTGGCAGCGAACGAGAAGGTGCTGGTCTCCGTGTGGGCGCGTTTGATGCGCAACGCCCAGCAGCAGCACCGCGTGACGCCCGCCGGCGAATGGCTGCTCGACAACTTCTACCTCATCGAAGAAGAGATCCGCACCGCCAAGCGCCACCTGCCGCCAGGCTACAGCCGCGAGCTGCCGCGGCTGCGCGGCGGGCCGTCGGCGGGCCTGCCCCGCGTCTACGATCTCGCGCTGCAGACGGTGGCGCATGGCGACGGGCGGCTGAGCCGCGGCACGCTGACCCGCTTCGTCGCCTCGTACCAGACCGTGAAGGTGCTCAAGCTCGGCGAGCTGTGGGCGATCCCGATCATGCTGCGCCTGGCGCTGATCGAGAACCTGCGCCGCGTGGCCGTGCGCATGGCCGTCGCCAGCAGCGAGCACGAGCTGGCCAACGTGTGGGCCGACCGCATGCTCGACGTGGTCGAGAAGGACCCCAAGGGTCTGATCCTGGTCATCGCCGACATGGCGCGTTCGAACCCGCCGTTGACCGGCCCCTTCGTGGCCGAACTGGCGCGCCGCCTGCAGGGCCGCAGCGCGGCGCTGGCGCTGCCGCTGACCTGGGTCGAGCAAGGGCTGACCGAGTCCAACCTGACGGTCGAGCAACTGGTGCAGCTCGAGGCGCAGCACCAGGCCACGGACCAGGTGTCGGTGAGCAACAGCATCGGCAGTCTGCGCACCCTGGGGGCCATGGATTGGCGCGAATTCGTCGAAACGCTGGCTATGGTCGAGCAGGCGCTGCAGCGCGACCCCGTCGACGTCTACGCCCACATGGACTTCACGACCCGTGACACCTACCGCCACGCGGTCGAGAGGCTCGCCAGGACCAGCCCGCTGCCCGAGGCCGACGTGGCCACGGCGGCGGTCGATCTCGCCGCGGCCACGCTGGCCGTCGGCAGCGCCGCCACCAGCCCGCAAGCGCATGTCGGCCACTACCTGATCGGTGCCGGCCAGGCCGCGCTGGAGCGCGTCGCGCAGGTGCGGGTGTCGCGATGGCGGCGCCTGTGCCGCGCAGCGGCGCGCCACCCATTGCGCTTGTACGCTGGCTCGATCGGCGTGCTCACGCTGCTGTTCAGCATGGGCGTGGTGACGTGGGCGACGCACGGGCTCGAGGGACCCTTCACGGCGGTCCCGCCCGGCTGGTGGCTGCTGCCTGTCGGCGCAACGCTGCTGCTGGCGGCGAGCCAGCTCGCGGTGACGCTGACGAACTGGTCCGCCAGTCTGCTGGCCACGCCGCGCTTGCTGCCGCGCATGGACTATGAGTTCGGCATCCCGCCGGAGATGCGCACCTTGGTCGTCGTGCCGACCATGCTCGGCAGCGAGCAGGGGATCGAGGACCTGGCAGAGCAGCTGGAAGTGCGCTTCCTGGCCAACCGCGACGCGCACCTGCACTTCGGCCTGCTGACCGACTTTCACGATGCGGCGAGCGCCACGGTCGCCGACGACGACAGGCTGCTGCGGCTGGCGACGGCGAAGATCGAGGCGCTGAACAGCAAGTACGACGCCCCGGGCAACGGTGCCCGCTTCTTCCTGTTCCATCGCCCGCGGCTGTGGAACCCGTCCGAGCGCGTGTGGATGGGCTACGAGCGCAAGCGCGGCAAGCTCGCCGACCTGAATGCCCTGCTGCGCGGGCGCGCCAGCGCCGGGCCCGGTGAACGCTTCTCGTTGATCGTGGGCGACCCGTCCCCGCTGCGCGAGGTGCGCTACGTCATCACGCTGGACACCGACACGCAGCTGCCGCGCGACGTGGCCAGCCAGTTCGTGGCGACGATGGCGCACCCGCTGAAC